>CAMATS010000083.1 GCA_945861195.1 Rhodoferax sp. OV413 | reverse complement strand
GGGCAAGCTCAAGAACGCCTCGGTATCGCGGGTGCTGATCGAGCGCCCTGCCAAAAACGCCCGAATCACCATTTTCTCGGCGCGTCCGGGCGTGGTGATTGGTCAAAAAGGCGAGGACATCGAAAACCTCAAACGCGAACTCGGGCGGCAGCTCGGCGTGCCAGTGGCCGTCAACATTGAAGAAGTGCGCAAGCCTGAAATCGACGCCAAATTGATTGCAGACAGTATCACGCAGCAGCTTGAAAAGCGGATCATGTTTCGCCGCGCCATGAAGCGCGCCATGCAAAACGCCATGCGTCTGGGCGCTCTGGGTATCAAGATCATGTCCTCAGGCCGGCTCAATGGCATTGAGATTGCGCGCTGCGAGTGGTACCGGGAAGGCCGTGTGCCGCTGCATACACTGCGGGCAGACATCGACTACGGCACCTCGGAGGCCAAGACAACCTACGGCATCATTGGTGTGAAGGTCTGGGTTTACAAGGGTGACACCCTGGGCCGCAACGACCTCCCCGCTGCCCCTGACACCCGTTCTGAAGACGACCGCCGCCCGCGTGGCCCCCGCCGTGATGCTCGCCCAGGTGCGGACCGCCCAGCGACCGACCGCCCAGCGCCCGCCCGCGTAGCGCGGCGGCCGCTGTCTGGCAATGTAGCCCCCGCAGATGGCAGTGACAAGCCGCCAGAGGCCATCGGGGCCGATGCCACCAAACCCGCAGCCAAACGCGTGCGCAAGGTGGCCGGACCAGCCGCTGCAGCGGCCGACGGAAAAGGAGAATAACCATGTTGCAACCCGCGCGGCGCAAGTACCGCAAAGAGCAAAAAGGCCGCAACACTGGCATCGCCACCCGGGGCAGCTCTGTCGCCTTTGGTGATTTCGGCCTGAAATGCACCGACCGTGGCCGTTTGACTGCCCGCCAGATCGAGGCCGCTCGGCGTGCCATTTCGCGCCATGTCAAACGAGGGGGGCGCATTTGGATCCGTGTCTTTCCAGACAAGCCAATTTCTCAAAAGCCAGCAGAGGTGCGCATGGGCAATGGCAAGGGCAATCCCGAGTACTACGTGGCCGAGATTCAGCCCGGGAAAATCGTCTTTGAAATTGTTGGCGTAACCGAAGAGCTGGCGCGCGAGGCCTTCCGCCTGGCGGCCGCCAAGTTGCCCCTGCGGACCACGTTCGTAGCCCGCATGATTGGCCAGTAAACGCGAACACCGACCATGAACACTTCTGAACTACGTCAAAAAGACATCGCTGGCCTTCAAAGCGAGGTCAAGGCCCTGCAAAAAGCCCATTTCGGTCTGCGCATGCAAAAAGCTACGCAGCAACTCAACAACACCGCCACGCTGCGCTCCACGCGCCGAGAGATTGCCCGCGCCAAGACGATTCTTGTCGAAAAGCAAAGCGCTGGACAAACCGCCAAATAAGGGAGCGATACATGACGGAAGCAACAAAATCCCTCAAGCGCAGCTTGGTTGGCAAGGTGGTCAGCGACAAGCGTGCCAAAACCGTGACCGTGCTCATAGAGCGGCGCGTCAAGCACGAGCTCTATGGCAAGATCGTCGGCAAGTCAAGCAAGTACCACGCGCATGACGAAAATGGTGAGTACAAGCAGGGCGACCTGATCGAGATCACCGAGAGTCGTCCGCTGTCCAAAACCAAGAACTGGGTGGCAACCCGCTTGGTGCAGAAGGCAGTTCTGGTCTAAACCACAATTTAACCCCTGTTGGAGAAACACATGATCAAAGTAGGCGACACATTACCGGCCACCACACTGATGGAATTTGTCGATGTGGCGAGCGAAGGCTGCAGTTTGGGCCCCAACCCGGTTGATGTGACCAAGGCCAGTGCTGGCAAGACGATAGCCTTGTTTGCGCTGCCGGGCGCATTCACCCCCACCTGCTCGGCAAAGCACGTGCCCGGCTACCTAGAGACATTCGGCGCGCTCAAAGCCAGCGGCGTGGATGAAATCTGGTGCATCAGCGTCAATGATGCCTTTGTCATGGGCGCATGGGCACGAGAGCAAAAGTCGGTCGGAAAAGTGCGCATGCTCGCCGACGGCGATGCAAGCTTCACCAAGGCTACGGGCTTGACGCTTGACCTGACCGGGAAGGGCTTGGGCCTGCGCAGCAACCGCTATTCCATGCTGGTCAAGGACGGCCGGGTTGCGACGCTCAACATTGAGGCGCCGGGCAAGTTTGAAGTCAGCGACGCAGCCACTTTGCTTGGGCAAGCCAAGGCCTGAGTCGTGCCGGGGAGCAAGCGCTCAGCTTGTCAAGCCCCTGGCAGCAACCGCTCGATAAGTCGGTTGAGTTCGGCGAAATCAGGCTCGCCCACATAGCGCTTGATGATGAGCCCCCGCTGGTCTACAAGAAAGCTGGTTGGTGTGACAGCGACATCACCCCACTGCCGTGCGACCTGCCCGGTGTTGTCAATCGCTACCTGAAAGGGCAGGCCGCGAGTTTGTGTGAAGTGCAGCACCGAGCTCGGCGGATCGTAGTACATCGCGACCGCAATGGTGTCAAAGCCCCTGTCATGAAAGGCCTTGTAGGTGGCAGTTATTTTTGGCATTTCCGCTACACAACTGCCGCAGCTGGTGGCCCAGAAATTAACCAAGGTGACTCGCCCTTTGAAATCCGCGCTGCTGCGACTTGAGCCGTCCAGCAACACAAACACACTGTTTGGCGCGCTCGTTTTTAGAATCCCATCGCCTGACCAGAGCACAGCTGCGGTTAGCGCAACACCGGCCAAGGCGAGTGCCAGCAAGTAGGCGCGAGCTTTGAGTGGACGGAGGGCTGGGGCAAACACAGGCGCGGAGTTTAAGGCTTCTGCTTGCCGCAAGGATAATTGAGCCATGCGTCACCCTATGAGCCTTGCCCTGTTGTTGAGCATCGTCGCACTGTCGGGCTGCAGCCCGACTTTCAATTGGCGCGAGCTTAACCTTGCGCCGGCTAGCCTGGCTGCACTGTTTCCCTGCAAGCCCGAGCCCATGGTGCGCCAGGTGAACCTGGCTGGTCATTCGCTGAGCATGACGATGCTGGGTTGTCAGGCCGGCGGTGCGAGTTTTGCCCTGGCCTATGCCGACCTGCAAGAGCGCGCGCCAGCAGCCGAGGTACTCGCCCGTTGGCGCACCCTCACGCTGGGTAATATGGCAGCTGCACCAGAGCAGGAGAGTTCTTTTTTGCTTGCTGGCGTGGGGCCCGGTGTTCGGGTCAGCGCAAGGGGAAAACGGCCCGATGGCAGCGCTGTGGCGGCACAAGCACTTTGGTTTGCTGCCGGGACCTGGGTATTTCAGGCCAGCGTGCTGGCTGATAAGGCAGACACCGCGCTTGCAGACACCTTTTTTGCTGGTTTGAAGCCGCCTTGAATTCTGCGCACAGGCTTAACCGCCGCGCCGCGATCCTGGCGTTTTTGGCTTTTGCCGTGACCTATTTCCTTTCGGCCCTGATACGCGCCATCACCGCCACCTTGTCGCCAAATTTGACGCAGGAATTCGGCCTGAGCTCGGGTGATCTGGGCCTGTTGGCCGGCGCTTATTTCTTCGGCTTTGCCATCACCCAGTTGCCCTTGGGCAGCTGGCTTGACCGACTGGGCCCTAAAAAAGTCATCCTCAGATTTTTGGCCGTGGCGGTGCTGGCCTGCCTGGCTTTTTCCTGGGCCGAAGGTTTCGGTGCGCTGCTGGCGGCTCGCTTTTTGTGTGGTGTTGGCCTGAGCGCCTGCCTGATGGCGCCGCTGACTGGTTACCGGCGCTGGTTTGACCCTGCAAGCCAGTTGCGCGCTAACTCATGGATGCTGATGACGGGTTCGCTCGGCATGATGGCCTCTACCCTGCCGGTGCAGTGGCTGCTGCCGGTGCTGGGCTGGAGGCCCTTGTTTTGGGGTTTGGCTGCGGCCCTGTTGATTGCCATGTTGCTGATGGCCGCCTGGGTGCCCGTTTGGCAGACGCCTGCTGCGAGCCAGAGTCAGCCTGACTCCTTGCCGCCGAGCTACGCCATGGTTTGGCGCGATCCTTATTTCCGCAGCCTGCTGCCATTGGCTTTTTTCAGCTACGGCGGTCTACTGGCGGTGCAAAACCTGTGGGCCGTCCCCTGGATGACCGAGGTGGCCGGCTACAGCGCACTGCAGGCCGCAGCCGCTTTGTTTTGGATCAATGTGGCGATGCTGTGCACCTTTTGGGCCTGGGGCATTGCCAACCCCTGGCTCGCCCGGCATGGTTTGCGTGCCGAGCGTCTGGTGGAGCTGGGGCTGCCCGCGAGTTTTTTGGTATTGGCTGTGCTGATTGGTTTTGGCAACACCCTGTCGGACTGGACTGGCGCCTGCTGGGCCCTGTACTGTGTCTGCTGCACCGTGGTATCTCTAACCCAGCCGGCAGTAGGAATGGCGTTTGCGCCTGCTTTGGCCGGGCGCGCGTTGTCAGCCTTCAACCTGGTTATTTTTTCTGGCGTTTTTTTAGTGCAATGGGGCATTGGCCTGGGTGTTGACCGGCTAAGCGCGCTGGGGCTGAGCAAGCCCGAAGCCTTTCGGGCCACGATGGCGCTGTTTCTGCTGTGCTGCGTTGGGGCCTACATCTATTTTGTTTTGGCCAAACGCGATAATCCAGTCCAGGTCAACTCATGAAAAACGGCATCCTCATCATTGCCCATGCCCCCTTGGCGAGTGCCTTGCGGCAGTGCGTGCTGCATGTTTTTCCCGATGCCGCGCCGGCCTTGGCCGCCTTTGATGTGCAGGCCAACGTGCCGATTGAGGAAACCCTGGCAGGCGCGGCGCAAGCGCTTGGGCTGCTGGGGGCCGACCAGACGCTGGTGCTCACCGATATGTTTGGAGCCACCCCGTGCAATGCTGCGCAACGGCTGGTTGGCGCAGCCGACGCACCCGACACCAAATTGCTGGCGGGCGTGAACCTACCCATGCTGTTGCGCGCAGTGACCTACCGCCATGAGCCGCTCGAGGCGCTTGTGGCGCGGGCGCTGGCTGGCGGCACCCAAGGCGTGATGCAGGTGGCGGTAAGTGCCCCACAAAACCAGACCAGAAAAAAACATGATGAAAACCACAGCGACCATCAGCAATAAGCTCGGGCTGCATGCCCGCGCCTCAGCCAAGCTGACCAAACTGGCCGGTAGCTACCCCTGTGAGGTCTGGCTGACCCGCGGCGAGCGGCGGGTAAATGCCAAGAGCATCATGGGGGTGATGATGCTGGCCGCCGGGATTGGCAGCAACATCGAGATCGAAACCTCGGGCCAGGGCGAGCAAGAAGCACTCAATGCGCTGGTGGCCTTGATCGACGACAAATTCGGGGAGGGTGAGTGACTTTCTCCATCCATGGTCTGCCTGTGACCCGGGGCATCGCCATTGGGCGGGCGGTGCTGGTCGCCTCAAGCCGGGTGGATGTCGCGCACTACTTTGTGGCACCCGCGCAGGTCGACGCTGAGATTGATCGGGTTCGCATCGGCCGCAATGCCGTGGTTGAGGAAATCCAGCGGCTGCAGCTCACCATTGCCCAGATGGGACCCAAGGAGGCGCCCCAAGAGCTCACGGCCCTGCTGGATGTGCATCTGCTGCTGCTGAATGATGACGAACTCGTCGCCGGCGTCAAACGCTGGATTACCGAGCGTTTTTACAACGCCGAATGGGCGCTGACCTCGCAACTCGACATCATCTCGCGCCAATTTGACGAAATGCAGGACGCCTACCTGCGCGAACGCAAGGCCGATCTCGAACAGATCACCGAGAAAGTGCTGCGTGCCATGAAGGGCGCACGCACGGCCGCAGCGCCGCCACCGGCGCGCAGCAACCGACAACGCTCGCAACAAGACCTGCTGCTCGGCGACACCGTGGATGTGCCGCTGATTCTGGTGGCCCATGACCTCTCGCCGTCCGATCTGCTGCAGTTCAAGCAGGGGGTGTTTGCTGGCTTCATCACCGATGTCGGTGGTAAAACTTCGCATACTGCCATCGTGGCACGCAGTCTGGATATTCCGGCGGTGGTGGGCGCCCGCTTGTCAAGCCAGTTGGTGCGCCAGGACGACTGGCTCATCATTGACGGCGACGCCGGCGTGGTGGTGGTTGACCCGTCCCCCATCATCTTGGCCGAATACGGCTTCAAGCAGCGCCAGGGCGAGCTCGAGCGCGGCCGGTTGTTGCGCCTGCTGCATACCCCGGCGGTGACCCTGGACGGCCAGAAAATCGAGCTGCTGGCCAATATTGAAATGCCCGAAGACGCCCCTGGCGCAGTCAAGGCGGGCGCGGTGGGAGTCGGTCTGTTTCGCAGCGAATTTTTGTTCATGGGCCGCCAGGGCAGTTTGCCCGACGAGGACGAGCAGTACCAGGCCTATCGTCGTGCCATAGAAGGCATGCAGGGCCTGCCGGTCACCATCCGCACCGTGGATGTGGGCGCCGACAAGCCGCTGGACAGCTCGCTCAGGGACGAGGCCCATTTGAACCCGGCGCTGGGTCTGCGCGCCATCCGCTGGAGCCTGGCCGAGCCGGCCATGTTTCTGACCCAGTTGCGCGCCATCCTGCGCGCGGCCGCCCATGGCCGGGCCAATGTGTTGATCCCGATGCTGGTGCATGCCAGCGAGATCCGCCAGACTTTGGCGCTGATCGACCATGCCCGGGCTGAACTCGACAACCGGGGCGTGGCCTATGGTCCGGTGCAGGTGGGCGCCATGATCGAGATTCCCGCTGCTGCGCTGACGCTCAAGGTGTTCCTGAAGTATTTTGATTTTCTTTCCATTGGCACCAATGACCTGATCCAGTACACCCTGGCCATTGACCGCGCTGATGAGTCGGTGGCCCACCTGTATGACCCGATGCACCCGGCGGTGCTGCGCCTGGTTGCCGGCACCATTGCCGAAGGCCTGGCGCAGGGCAAGCCGGTGAGCCTGTGCGGTGAAATGGCCGGGGACACCAGCCTGACCCGCTTGCTACTGGGCCTGGGTCTGCGGAGTTTTTCAATGCATCCGGCCCAAATCCTGTCGGTCAAGCAGGAAATACTGCGTGCCGATAGCGCTAAGTTGCAGCCCTGGGCCCAGCAGGTGCTGGCCGACGACGAGCCCGGTTACCGTCTGGGCCCAAACCAGAACTCAGACTAGAAACGCGGCAGATCCGGGTGCTTGATCTGCCCGGCGCGCACCAGCATGCGGCCGTACTCTGCGCAGCGCTGCAGGGTGGGTATGACCTTGCCAGGGTTGAGCAGTCCCTTGGAGTCGAAGGCTCGCTTGACGCCGAACATTTGCTCGTTCTCTGCGGCTGAAAACTGCACACACATCGAGTTGAGTTTTTCCACCCCCACGCCGTGCTCACCGGTGACTGTTCCCCCCATGGCCACACTGGTTTCAAGGATATCGGCGCCAAACAACTCGCAACGGCGCAACTCATCTGGGTCGTTGGCATCAAACATGATCAGTGGATGCAGGTTGCCATCGCCGGCGTGGAACACATTGGCGCAACGCAGCTGGTATTTTTGCTCCATCTGTGCGATCGCGAGCAGGATATCGGCCAAACGTTTGCGCGGTATGGTGGAATCCATGCACATGTAATCTGAGCTGATGCGACCCAGCGCCGGAAAAGCGTTTTTGCGGCCACTCCAGAACTTCAGGCGCTCAGCCTCGTCGCGGCTGATAGCAACAGCGGTGGCCCCGCACTGTTTGAGCACGGCAATCATGCGGTCAATTTCTTCAGCCACCTCTTCCGGAGTGCCGTCGCTCTCACACAGCAAAATGGCGTCGGCTGTGAGGTCGTAGCCGGCGTGCACATAGTCTTCAACAGCGGCGGTCATCGGTTTGTCCATCATCTCCAGGCCCGCCGGGATGATGCCCGCAGCGATCACTGCCGCCACCGCATCACCGGCGCGGCGGATGTCGTCAAAGCTGGCCATGATGCAGCGCGCGAGCTGCGGCTTGGGCACCAGCTTGACTGTGACCTCGGTCGTGATGGCCAGCATGCCCTCGGAACCCAACACAATGCTCAGGGTGTCAAGCCCCGGGCTGTCGAGCGCGTCCGAGCCAAACTCGATGG
>CAMATS010000082.1 GCA_945861195.1 Rhodoferax sp. OV413 | reverse complement strand
GTGAGGATTTCAACCTGTCCACCGCGCTGCGCCAGTCCTCCACCAACCAGGTGTTTTACTGGTTGTTCTACCTGCCCATGGCGATCGTTGGCATCCCGGCCAGTGTGTTTGTGATCATTGCCCTGATCAGCGTGGTGTACCAGTTCTGGAGCCACACGCAGTTGGTGGGCAAGTTGGGCTGGGCCGACCGGGTGTTTGTGACACCGTCCAACCACCGCTGCCATCACGGCCGCAACGCCTATTGCCTGGACCGCAACTACGGCGGTACCCTGATCATTTGGGATCGGCTGTTTGGCACCTATGTGGCCGAGCGTGACGATGAGCCCGTGGTCTATGGCACGCTCGTGCCGCTGCAAAGCTGGAACCCGCTGTGGGGCAACCTCAAGAACTACGCGGGCATCTGGCGCCAGGTGCGCAGCACCCGGGGCTGGGCCAACAAGCTGATGCGGGTATTTGCCCCGCCCGGCTGGGGCAGCGCCGATGCAGCGGCGCCGGACCTACAGCCAGGTGCGGCCTTCACCCGTTTTGACACCCCGGCGCTGAAATGGCAGCAGGTCTACGGCCTGCTGGCCAGCGCGGTGATCCTTGGCCTGTTGATTCATCTACTGTTGGCAGCGCCAAGTCTCAGTGTGCCGCAGCGTGCGGGCTATGCGGCGCTGCTGGTGCTGCACGCGGTGGGCATGGCCTGGGTGTTTGAGGGCAAGCGCTGGGCCCTGGTTTTTGAGGTGGCACGTGCCACGCTGGTCTTTGGTGCGCTGGCGGCGGGCCTGTGGTTCGGGCCGGTGCTGCCGTCGGCCCAGCTTGCAGCACTGGCCGTCTGGGCCGCATCGCTGCTGGTGCTGGTGCTGGCCCGGTCTGAGCGCAGCCGGCTCGGGCCCCAGTTGGGCGCGCCGGCCAGGCTGAGCGCATGAACTTGCAGGCCGGCTTCGACGGGCTACTGGCGCTGGCTGCCTTGTGGGTGGCGCTGGGCCCGGCCCGGCAGCGGCCGGCGCTGGGGCTGGCTTGTCTTTTGCTGGGTAGCGCAGCGGTGTTGGGCACCCTGCGCTTCTCGGGCTTGCTGCCCCTGCCGCAACTGCACCAATTTGTATCCATGCTCGGTGCCGGCGTGGGCCTGCCACTGATCGCTTTCGCGGTGATCAGGCCTGATGGACTGGTGGCCACGCAGCCCCGCTATACATGGATAGTCGCTGTGGTGCTGGCGGTCTTGTGCGTGCTGATCGGCGTGGTGGCGGGTGTCAAGCTCTGGGCTCAGGTGTGGGCTGTTGGCGCAGCTTTGAGCATTGCCGGGGTGGCCCTGCGACGCCGAGACCTGAGCGCTCTGGGCGCCGCGGTGTGCATGGTGCTGGCCTTTACCGCCTTTGTAGCCCAACTGCGCGCTGGCCCCCTGCAGCCCGGCGATTTCTTGCACATCGGCATGGCTCTGGCCATGCTCTTGCTGGGGCACTGGGCGCTGGCGCGGTCGCAGCGCCCCATTCCCGCTCTCCAGCAGGCCGAGGGCGAAGCAGCGCCAAGTTGAGGGTCGGCTGAGCTACAGCCCCCAGCCGAAGATGACAAGCGTCCCCCGGGGGCTTAGCTCCGCAGCCGCTCAGCCCGGCGCTGAGCTTGACTGGCAGGCCGAGACACGCGTCTGCGGCTCGGGCTGAGGGCTCAGGCTGCCACCGGGGTTTTGCCCAGCACCACCGACTCATAGGCGTGCAGCGAGGGCAGGCCGCCAGTGTGCAGGAACAGCAGGTTCTCGCCGGCCTTGAAGAAGCCTTGGCGCACCAGGCCAATCAGGCCGGCCATGATCTTGCCGGTGTAGACCGGGTCGAGCAAAATGGCTTCGGTGCGGGCCAGCATTTGTACGGCTTCCACCATTTTTTCGTTCGGGATCGAGTATTTGGGCTGCCAAAAGCCGCCCACGCTGACCACCGCCTCCCGCGGGATGGTCAGGCCCAGCCCGAGCAAGTCGGCCACGGCCTGCGCTTCCTTGTAAACCAGCGGCTCTTGGTCAGCCGGGTCGCGGCTGACGCCAATGCCCACAATCGGGATATTGATGTGGTTGCCAATAAACCCGGCCACCAGTCCGCCATGGGTACCCGAGCTGCCCGAGCCCACCACCACCTGGTCGATGCGGACGTCTTGCTCGTAAAACTGCTGCTGCAACTCCTGCGCGCAGGCCACATAGCCCAGGCCACCCAGCGCATTGGAGCCACCACCGGCAATGATGTAGCCCTTGCGGCCCTGTGCCACCAGCTCGTCGGCGACCTGCTGCATGGCCGCCCCCATGTTGCTGCCCGCCGGCACCACGGTCAGCGCCTCCACGCCCATCAGGCGGAACAGGAAATGGTTGCCACTGGCGTCTTCGTGGAAGCTGCCGGGCACCCGCTCCTCAATCACAAAGCGGCATTTCAGCCCCTCCTTGACCGCTGCCGCCAGCGTGATGCGGCAGTGGTTCGACTGTGGCGCACCACAGGTGATCAGCGTGTCGGCGCCCTGGGCCAGCGCATCGGCCACCAGAAACTCGAGCTTGCGGGTCTTGTTGCCACCGGGAAACAGGCCCAGCATGTCGTCACGCTTGATCCAGATGTTGGGGCCCTGACCGTCCGGGCTCAGGGCGCGGGTGAAATTGGGCAAAAACTCCAGCGGCGTGGCGCCAATGGTGTAGCGGCGGCGGGGAAAGCGGGAAAGGTCCATGGGTCAGGGGCTCCAGGTGGTGTGGTCGTCAATCGGGTACATCGGCCTTGGCAGATAGCGCCAGGGCAGCGACTTGAGGTTGGGGGTGGTCAAGCCTGGGCAGTCTACTTCGAGAATGCGCTCAGGCGGCGCGAAGTCGTCAAACGCCGCGCGGAAATGGCCTCGGCTTTTCACCACCAGGGTGCGCACTTGACCCAGATCCACGCCCAGCACGTCCAGCTGGGCCGGGCCCGCTGGCTGGGTTGAGCGCTCAGGTGGCCAGTTGACCTGCGTATGCGGCAAAGGCGTTGGCGAGGGTCTTGACGGCCGGCAGGGTCGGCACGCCGCGCAGGGTGACCCAGACGATGTGGCTTGCTGGAAACGGGTCGATCATAGGAAGGCGGCTCACGCGGCTGCGGTTTTTTTCGTAGGCTTCATTTGGCACGACTGCGAGCAGGCGCGTGTTGGCCGCCAGATCGAGGCCGATGTGAAATGACGCCGTCTCGATGCACGCCGGCGGCGGTGCCAGGCCGGCGGCCAGAAAGCTGCGCTCGACGGTACGCCGACTGGAGCTGCCGTGCGGCATCAGCACCCAGTCGTGATCAAGGGTTTGGGCCCAGCTGACGCTTGGGCACCGGGTAAGCGGGTGGTCTTTGGCGGCGACCACGGCCAGGGACAGTTGCCAGAGGGTCACCACATCCAGCTGGTGCATGTTTTTTGGCACCCATTCGCCGTCGAGCCCGCCTACCACGGCGTCGACCTCGCCGCGCACTAGCAGGTCCAGCAGTCCCTGGATGGTGTCGGTGCGCAGGATCAGGCGGGGCATGTCCCCCTGCCGCTGCAAGGCCTTGACCACCGGCCCCAGTGCCCCGATGCCCACCAGCGGCAGGAGGCCCAGCCGCACCAAGGGGCGGTCTTGTGCTTCGCCCATAGTGGCACGGGCCGTCGAGAGCGAGCCCAGCGCAATGCGAATGCGTTCAAGCGCGTGTTCGCCGGCGGGCGTCAAGCGAGCGCCTCGGGGCGTGCGGGTCACCAGGCTGTGGCCAAAGGCGGCCTCGAGCTCGTGCAGCATTTTGGTGGCCGCCGGCTGGCTGATGCCCAGCTGCTGGGCCGCTGCGCTGAGCGAGCCGCACTGCATCACCTGGTCAAGCAGCTGAAGGTGGCGCAGTTTGAGTCGCTCCAGCCGCGGGCCGAGTGCGGTGGTGTCGTCCGTCATGTGGGTACCAGTCATTCGATTTTGTGATGACTGCATGATTTTTTGATAATTGACCGGTATGGCAGAACAGTTTACATTGGCTTAGGTTTCGAATTTATCTAGAACGAGGAGACACACCATGCCAGCTTTTTCAATGCTTCGCCGCGTCACGCTGGGCGCCTTGGGCGGTCTGTTGGCGCTTCAGGCCCTGGCTCAGTCCTACCCCAACCGGCCGGTCAAGATCATCGTGCCGTTTGCTGCCGGCGGTGGCCCGGACATCGAGACGCGGCGCCTGGGCCCCAAGCTGGCCGAGGCGCTGGGCGGCGCGGTGGTGGTCGAGAACCGGGTGGGCGCTGCTGGCATTCTGGCCGCCGAGTTGGTGACACAGGCGCCGGCCGACGGTTACACCCTGCTGGCGGGCTCCATCTCGCAAGTGGTGCAGAAGGTCCTCAGGCCAGAGGCCAAGTTTGATCCGGTGGGCACCTTTGTGCCAATCACCAAGACCAGCACGACGCCTGCGGTATTGATCGTGCCCGCCGACTCGCCGATCAAATCGGCCAAGGAGCTGGAAGCCCTGATTCGCAGCAAGCCAGGTGAGCTCAACTATGGCTCGGGCGGGATCGGCACCTCGGCCCACATTGCCGGCGCCACCTTCGTGGGTGTCTTGAAGCTCAATGCGGTGCACGTACCGTATCGGGGTTCAGTGGAGCTGGTGCCGGCCCTGTTGTCGAATCAGATCCAGTACGCCTTCCCGATCGCCGGAACCTCGGTGCCCTTTGTTAAGGCCGGCAAGGTGCGCGCCCTGGCGGTGACGGGTGCCAAACGCATGAGCTCGCTGCCGGATGTGCCCACGCTCAAGGAGCTGTATGGTGATGATCTGTTTATCCAGGAGTCTTGGGGCGGTCTGTGGGCGCCGGCCAATACGCCAGTCCCGGTGGTCCAGCAGATTTTCATGGCCACGCGCAAAGCTTTGGCTGATCCTGAACTGCGGGCCCATTACCTGGCGGCGGGTACCGAGCCGGAGTTGTCTGAGTCGCCCGAGGCCTTTGCCCGGTTCATGGTGGCGGAATCCCAGAAGTGGGCACGACTGATCCAGATGGCCGGTGTTAAGGCGGACTGATTCATGAGCATGCAAGCCTTGCAGGGCATTCGGGTCCTGGACCTGTCCCATGTGATTGCTGGTCCCACGGCGTCTCACTACCTGGCGCTTGAAGGGGCTGAGGTGATCAAGGTTGAGCCGCCTGGCAAGGGCGACATCCTGCGTTGGGCCCGTGATCGTCTCGATCAGGGTGTGAGCGTGGGCTTTGCTGCGATAAATGGGGGCAAGCAGTCGCTGGCCATCGATCTCAAGCACCCCAGTGCCCGGCAGTGGCTGACTGAGCTGATTCGCCAGACCGATGTCTTTATTGAGAACTACCGCCCCGGGGCGGTGGCGCGTCTGGGCTTTGATTACGAGCAGGTGCGGGCCATCAAACCCGACATCGTGTACGCCAGCATCTCCGGTTTTGGCCAAGAGGGCGAGTGGGCTCCGCGCCCGGCCTATGACCACGTGGTGCAGTCCGCCATGGGCATGGGCTGGATGCAGGGGGAGGCGGGGCAGGATCCGGTGAAAGTGGGGTTCCCGGTCATTGACAGTGCCACCGGCATGGTGGCCGCCCAGGCCATCCTTGCCGCGCTGCTTCGGCGCGAGCGACAGGGGGTGGGTGCTCGGCTCGATATTTCGATGGCGCAGGCTGCGTTGCAACTGATGTGGCCCGAGGTCTCCAAGGTAGCGCTGAGCGGCCACGACGCGCCGCGGGTGGGCAATCGGGGGTTCTCGGGCAGCCCAGGTGCGGCCACCTTTGCCTGCGCTGACGGCTGGATCTCGATCGCGGCCAACACGGCGCTCCAATTTCAGTCCCTGTGTGAGGTGCTTGGTCTGCCGGACCTGACGCAAGACGGCACCTTGATCGACCAGGTCGCCTTGCAAAACGGCGGCTTTGTCGTGGGCCTGGCGCCAGAGCGCATTCACGCCCTGTTGACTGCTGCCATGGGGCAGCGCGAGGCCGCGCCGCTGGAGGCTGCTCTGGCGAGCCTGGCGGTGCCCTGCGCCTTGCTGCGTCCCTTGAGCCAGGTCCTGCCCGATTTAATGGGTGGTGGGCGCATGACGCTGCCAGTGCGGCAGACGGTGTACCCCGGTGGCGTGATGCGCGACTTTGGTGGCGGCTATAAGGCCGACGGCGACCCCGGGCAGGCGCTGGCGGCGGCGCCGCGCCTGGGTCAGCATACCCGGGCCATTTTGCAGTCCCTGCAGGTCAGTGATGACGACATTGCCGCCTCGGCCGCTCAGGGTGTGATCCGGGTAGAGGCCTGAGCATTTATAGAAAATCGGCCTCTAGCCCCCGTGGAATAAGGCGGAGTAGCTATTTAATCAATAGCAATATCGAATGGTGAGCGATAGCGCACGCTGAATGAGTGAATCGTGTTTAGTGCGCATGCTGGGTTTCATGTTACTCTGCATGCTTTTTATGGGGCACCTGATGACCACAGCAAACGAGCCATCCAGCAAGGTGACCCGCTCACGCGAGCGGATGCGGGCTGCGGGCCTGCGCCCGGTTCAATTTTGGGTTCCGGATACGCGGCTGGCCAGCTTTGCGGCCGACTTGCGCCGGCAATGCCTGGAGCTCAATGGCGCAGCCAGCGAGGCCGAAGTCCTTGGGTTTACCGAAGAGGCCGCCGGGCAGGTTGAAGGTTGGACATGAGGCAGCGCGGGGACCTGGTCGCTGTATCGCTGGAAGGGGACTATGGCAAACCTCGCCCGGCGCTGATTGTTCAGACCGACTTGCTGGCCGACCTGAGTAGCTTGGTGTTATGCCCTGTGACCAGTGACCTGCACACGGCAGCTTTTCGGGTGACGGTGGAGCCTACTTCCGCGAATGGGCTGCGCGTGTTGTCACAGGTGATGGTGGACAAATTGTCCACTGTGCCGCGCATCAAGGTCAGCGAGCCGTTCGGACGGCTGGAGGACGACCGGATGCGGGCAGTGGACAAGGCGCTGCTGTTGGTGGTGGGGCTGATTTAGACCACCGGCCTGAACAAAGCGCAAAATCAAACACAGCGCCAAATGAAAAAAACCGGTGTCAGGCGCCCCACGGATTGACAAGCGCCACACCGGTGCCGGCAAAGTCAGCCGTGTTGCGGGTGACAACGGTGAAGCGGTGCTCCATCGCGGTAGCGGCGATCATGGCGTCACGCTCGGACCGTGGATCGGGGATGTGCAGCGCAGCGCACTGCCTTGGGGTGGTATGCGGCGTTCCAGGGACTGGATGCCCAGTTCCAACTCAAGAATGGTGATGGCGGACAGGTAAAGCGTGCTGGCGGGTTGCGCAGCGGCCCAGGCGCGCACCAAAGTCGATTGATTGGGCTTGCCATAACGCAATTCGGAGACAACATTGGTGTCGAGGACAAACATGGTCAAACCCTAATCCAACGTGACTGCCTGGCTTTGGAAGTTCAAACGCGGCGGATCGAACTCAATGTCCGCGCCGCCCGCAATGACATCCATTAACTCCAGGAGAGTCGGTTCGCTCTGGCCCACCATGCGGTGGTAATCGTCAATATTGAGCAGCGCAAATGCAGGCCGCCCTCGATCTGTGATGAACACCGGGCCATCGACAGCCGCCCGTTTGGCGGCTGACACGTCGCGCGTGAAGTCCCGGCTTGAAAAGGTGTGGACTGCCATGTTGCCCTCCTGTCATTGTCGTTGTTTGTATGTTGCGACAATTGTGATGGGTCGGCAGACCCCACTCATCACCCGGCCTTCACCTTCAGCCGCCAGGCGTACAGCAGCGTGGCGCGGTCCTCCATCAACCCACCACCGACGCTGCCACTGCATTGGAGACCACCCGCAGCAGGCGGCCATCGTCATGCGCAGTGGGTCGGGAGGTCAGGATCACGCACTGCAGCTGCGTGTCCGGGTCAGCCCAGGCAACCGTGCCGGTCGCGCCCGAATGGCCGAAGGTGCGTGGCGACACCAGCTCGCCGCAGTAGACCCATACCGGGCTGGTCGCCAGGCCCCAGCCCAAGCCCCAGGGTTTGCCGATGGCGGTGTTCTGGTCGCTGACCATGCGCTGGGCCGTGGCGCGGCCCAGCAGCGTGCGCCCCCCGAGCGCCCCGCCATTCAGGAAGGCTTGCAGTA
>CAMATS010000081.1 GCA_945861195.1 Rhodoferax sp. OV413 | reverse complement strand
GGGTGGCTCCAAAGGGCACCCCCTTTGTTTTTGCGCGGGTGGCGAAATTGGTAGACGCACCAGGTTTAGGTCCTGACGGTAGCAATACTGTGGGGGTTCGAGTCCCCCCCCGCGCACCACATATATTTTTGGAGATGCTTGATGACTGTTCATGTAGAAACCCTGGAAAAACTCGAGCGCAAAATGACGCTGTCGCTGCCTGTAGGCAGCATCCAGGCTGAGGTGCAAACGCGTCTGCGCAAGCTCGCTCGCACTGTCAAGATGGACGGCTTTCGGCCCGGCAAGGTGCCTATGAATGTGGTCTCGCAACGTTATGGCTACACAGTGCAGTACGAGGTCATGAATGACAAAGTCGGCCAGGCGTTTTCTGATGCTGCCAACCAAGCTAATCTGCGGGTTGCCGGGCAGCCGCGCATCACGGAAAAAGAAGGATCGCCCGCCGGCGAGTTGTCTTTTGATGCAGTTTTTGAGGTTTTCCCCGAGGTCCGTCTCGGAGCGCTGGCCGATGCAGAGGTGGAAAAAATCAGTGCTGAAGTCGACGACGGCGCGGTCAACCGCACGCTTGATATCTTGCGCAAGCAGCGCCGCACCTTTGCCCAGCGACCCCAAGATGCCCAAGCCCAGCTAGGAGACCGCGCCACGGTTGACTTCGAAGGCAAGATTGAGGGCGAGGCCTTTGATGGCGGCAAGGCCGAAGCCTTTAGTTTCATCCTGGGCGACGGCCAAATGCTTGCAGAATTTGAGGCCGCTACCGTGGGCATGCAATCAGGCCAGAGCAAGACCTTCCAACTCAGCTTTCCGGCTGACTACCACGGCAAAGATGTGGCCGGAAAAACGGCTGACTTCATGCTCACTGTTAAAAAAATTGAGGCGGCACATCTGCCAGAGCTCAATAGCGCGCTGGCCGCTTCCCTTAACGTTGCAGAGCCCACAGTTGAGGGCCTGCGCGCAGACATCCGTAAAAACCTGCAGCGTGAGCTTGCCAATCGGCTGCGTATGCGAAACAAGCAGGCGGCAATTGCGGCGCTGGTATCCAAAGCCGAGCTTGACCTTCCCAAAGCGAGCGTGCAAGCCGAAATACAGCGCTTGTTGGAAGCTGCTCGCGCCGACCTCAAGCAGCGCGGTGTCAAGGACGCTGAAAAAGCATCAATCCCCGAGGACATTTTTCGTCCGCAGGCTGAAAACCGTGTGCGCACGGGCCTGGTGGTGGCAGAGCTGGTGCGCGCCCACAAGCTGCATGCCAAGCCGGAGCAGGTTAAAGCTCATGTTGAGGAATTGGCTGCCAGCTATGAAAAACCGGGCGACTTGCTGCGCTACTATTACAGCGACAAGCAGCGCATGGCCGAGGTTGAGGGCCTGGTGATGGAAAACAACGTCACCGACTATGTGCTTGCACAGGCCAAAATCACCGAAAAAAGCATCTCCTTTGAAGAAATGATGGCCTCTAATTGAATTCCTTGGCTGCCTGCGCACAGGCTTGTAAAGCCATGCCGAGTCCCCAACTACCTGAGAGCTTCTTTTTTTCGTTACATTACTGTGATAAGGGGTAGCTTCATGAGCATGCGGTATGGTTCGACAGAGATACAGGGCCTGGGCATGGTGCCAATGGTCATTGAGCAATCAGGCCGCGGCGAGCGGTCTTATGACATTTACTCGCGCCTGCTCAAAGAGCGCGTTATTTTCCTGGTAGGCCCGGTGAACGATCAGACCGCCAACCTGGTGGTGGCCCAACTGCTTTTTCTGGAGAGCGAAAATCCAGACAAAGACGTTTCCTTCTACATCAATTCGCCCGGCGGCTCTGTCACAGCCGGCATGGCGATTTTTGACACCATGAACTTCATCAAACCCGATGTGTCGACCCTCTGCGTTGGCATGGCTGCCAGCATGGGGGCGCTTTTACTGGCCGCAGGTGCCAAGGGCAAACGGTTTTCACTGCCCAACTCAAAAGTCATGATTCACCAGCCCTCTGGCGGCAGCCAGGGGCAGGCCACCGAGATCGAGATCCAAGCGCGCGAGATCCTCAAAACCCGCGAGCAGCTGAACAAAATCTTGGCTGACAAAACCGGGCAGCCACTCGAACGCATTGCCCGTGACACCGAGCGCGATTACTACATGACGTCTGAAGAAGCACGCGAATACGGCGTCGTCGACAAGGTCATCGACAAGCGGGCCTGAGCGATATGGCCGAGAAAAAAGGTTCTGCTGGCGAAAAAACCCTGTATTGCTCGTTTTGCGGCAAGAGCCAGCATGAGGTCAAAAAACTCATAGCCGGGCCTTCGGTCTTTGTCTGTGACGAATGCATCGAACTGTGCAACGAGATCATCCGCGACGAGTTGCCTGCCAGCACCGAACCACGAGCCGGTGCCAGCGAGCTGCCCACCCCGGCAGATATCAAGGCCAACCTTGACAACTATGTGATCGGGCAGGAACCTGCCAAGCGCATGCTAGCGGTGGCCGTGTACAACCACTACAAACGGTTGCGACACAAAGAAAAAGCCAAGAAAGACGATGTCGAGCTCGCCAAGAGTAATATTTTGCTGATCGGCCCCACCGGCTCTGGCAAAACCCTGCTGGCTCAAACCCTGGCGCGGATGCTAGACGTGCCATTTGTGATGGCGGATGCCACCACCCTGACTGAGGCCGGCTACGTGGGCGAAGATGTTGAGAACATTGTGCTCAAGCTCCTTCAAAGCTGCAACTATGAGGTCGAGCGGGCCCAGCGCGGCATTGTCTACATCGATGAGATCGACAAAATATCGCGTAAGTCAGACAACCCCTCGATCACCCGCGATGTGTCTGGCGAGGGCGTGCAACAGGCCCTGCTTAAGCTGATTGAAGGCACCATGGCCAGCGTACCCCCGCAAGGGGGGCGCAAGCACCCAAACCAAGATTTCGTTCAGATTGACACCACCAATATCCTGTTCATTTGCGGTGGTGCCTTCTCTGGGCTTGAGAAAGTGATAGACAACCGCACCCAGTCGTCGGGCATTGGCTTTGGGGCCTCGGTGAAAAGCAAGGCGCAGCGCAGCCTGACCGATGTGTTCAAAGAAGTCGAGCCCGAAGACCTGATCAAATTCGGGCTCATCCCGGAACTCGTTGGCCGCATGCCGGTAGTTGCCACCTTGGCCGAACTGACCGAGGATGCCTTGATACAGATCTTGACCGAGCCCAAAAATGCGCTGGTCAAGCAGTACGGAAAATTGCTGGCCATGGAGGGGGTTGATCTTGAAATCCGGCCCTCGGCACTCAAGGCCATTGCCAAGAAGGCGCTGGCGCGTAAAACTGGCGCCCGCGGTCTGCGCTCGATTCTGGAACTCGCCCTGATTGACACCATGTTCGATCTGCCAAGCAGTGGCAATGTCGAAAAAGTTGTCGTCGACGAGGGCACTATCGAGGAGAACAAGCCGCCCCTGCTGTTGTACCGCGAGGCTGCGCGTAAAGCCTGATGAACTGCAGCATCCCAGGTGATTACTGTGCTTAGGCGGTTTTTTAAATAGTCATAATTCGGCCGGGATGCACAAGCCCCCTCCGAGATAGACCTGCATCAGGTCAAGAAAGGCAATCAGATGTCCGGTCACACCCCCTTGCCCGCCACAGCCATCGAACTGCCGCTGCTGCCGCTGCGCGATGTCGTGGTTTTCCCCCACATGGTCATCCCCCTCTTTGTGGGGCGCCCGAAAAGCATCAAGGCTTTAGAAGCCGCCATGGAGTCTGATCGGCGCATCATGCTGGTGGCGCAAAAGGCTGCCGCCAAAGACGACCCGCTTGTCACAGACATGTTCAATATAGGTTGTGTCTCCACCATCCTGCAAATGCTCAAGTTGCCCGATGGCACGGTCAAGGTGCTGGTCGAAGGGCAGCAACGGGCCCATGTCAACAATATCCAAGAAGGTGAGTCGCACTTCACCGCCACGCTCACGCCCATGCCCCTGCCCGATGAACCCGAGGCCACGCTGCGCGGAAAATCCAGCGAAATCGAAGCCCTGCGGCGTGCCGTGATGCAGCAGTTTGACCAATACGTCAAACTGAATAAAAAAATCCCCCCCGAAATACTGACCTCGATCTCCAGCATTGATGACGCGGGTCGTCTGGCAGACACCATCGCTGCGCATCTGCCGCTCAAGCTTGAGAACAAGCAGGCCGTGCTTGATTTGGCTGGTGTCAAGGAGCGACTCGAAAATCTTTTTGAGCAGATCGAACGGGAGGTCGACATTCTCAATGTCGATAAAAAAATCCGTGGTCGGGTGAAGCGCCAGATGGAGAAAAACCAGCGTGATTTTTACTTGAACGAACAGGTCAAAGCCATCCAAAAAGAACTTGGTGAGGGTGAGGATGGCGCTGATGTTGACGAGATCGAGAAAAAAATCAAGGCCGCCAAGATGCCTAAAGAAGCCCTCAAAAAAGCCGAGGGCGAGCTCAAGAAGCTCAAGCTGATGTCACCCATGTCGGCCGAGGCTACGGTGGTGCGCAATTACATCGATGTGTTGGCAGGCCTGCCCTGGGCCGCCAAGACCAAGATCAAGCATGACCTGACCAAAGCCGAGCAGGTGCTCAACGAGGATCACTACGGGCTCGACAAGGTCAAAGATCGCATCCTGGAATACCTTGCTGTGCAGCAACGGGTCGACAAGGTCAAGGCACCCATTCTTTGTCTTGTTGGCCCCCCAGGCGTTGGAAAAACCTCGCTTGGTGAGTCGGTTGCCAAGGCGACGGGGCGTAAATATGTTCGCATGGCCTTGGGCGGCATGCGCGATGAGGCCGAGATCCGCGGCCACCGGCGCACTTATATCGGCGCCATGCCCGGCAAGGTGTTGCAAAGCCTGACCAAAGTCGGCACTCGGAACCCGCTTTTTTTGCTCGATGAAATCGACAAGCTCGGCACTGATTTTCGGGGCGACCCGTCCAGCGCCCTGCTCGAGGTGCTGGACCCGGAGCAAAACCACAAGTTTGGCGACCATTATGTCGAGGTTGATTTTGACCTCAGCGATGTCATGTTTGTCGCCACTTCGAATTCCATGAACATCCCGCCGGCACTGCTTGACCGCATGGAGGTTATCCGCCTGTCAGGCTACACCGAAGACGAGAAAACCAACATCGCCCTGAAATATCTGTTGCCTAAACAGTTCAAGAACAACGGCGTCAAAGAGTCTGAACTGCAGGTGGGGGAAGACGCGCTGCTTGACATCGTGCGCTATTACACCCGGGAGGCTGGCGTGCGTTCCTTGGAGCGGGAACTCTCCAAGATTTGCCGCAAAGTGGTCAAGGGCCTGCAACTTAAAAAAATGCTGCCGCAGGTGAAGGTCACAGCTGACAACCTGAATGATTTTCTCGGTGTTCGCAAGTTCACCTATGGACGCGCTGAGCAGCAAAACCAGGTGGGTCAGGTGGTGGGGCTGGCCTGGACCGAGGTCGGCGGCGACCTGCTCACGATTGAGGCGGCCATGATGCCAGGAAAGGGCGTCATCACCCGCACCGGCTCGCTTGGCGATGTGATGAAAGAGTCGGTAGAGGCCGCGCGCTCAGTGGTGCGCAGCCGTTCGCGCCGACTGGGCATCAAAGATGAGGCCTTCGACAAGAAAGACATTCACATCCATGTGCCCGACGGCGCTACACCCAAAGACGGACCCAGTGCGGGGGCAGCCATGACCACCGCTTTTGTGTCGGCCATGACCGGGATTCCGGTTCGGAGTGATGTGGCCATGACCGGAGAGATCACCCTGCGCGGCGAAGTCACAGGCATAGGTGGCCTGAAAGAAAAACTGCTCGCCGCGCTCCGCGGAGGCATCAAGACCGTGCTGATACCGGAAGAAAACGCAAAAGACCTTCAAGAAATTCCCGAGAACGTCAAAAATGGCCTGGAGATCGTTCCGGTTCGCTGGATCGACAAGGTGCTTGAAATCGCGTTGGAGCGCATGCCACTGCCTTTGCCCGATGACGAACCCCTGGTGGCTGCAAGCGCGGATGCGGCGGTGCCGCCGGTTCAATTGTCTGATTCGGTCAAGCATTGAAGCGCGCGCCTGGCCCAAAATATTTTTTACCGCCGCGCCAGATGCCTAGCCCAAGTTGGCTATACTGTTGCCCTTGAATCTGCGGGAATAGCTCAGTTGGTAGAGCGCAACCTTGCCAAGGTTGAGGTCGAGAGTTCGAGACTCTTTTCCCGCTCCAGATGCCAAAAAGGGAAGCCAAAAGCTTCCCTTTTTTGTCACAAAAAAACGGCGCGATAGCAAATCGGTTATGCAACGGATTGCAAATCCGTCTAGCCCAGTTCGACTCTGGGTCGCGCCTCCATCTAAACGCCAATGTTGCGTGTTGCAATTTCGCAAAACGCAACATCGCACACCGTAGCACACTCTTCGCACACTTTGCACCCTGCAATGCACTTGCGACAGGCTGTGCAAGTAGAGCAAGTCGCGTAATTGCTCAACGCTGCTGTGCATTGTTTGCGCCACCGTGCTGGGCGCTGTGAAACAAACCCAAATTGTTTACCCACAAGCCTCAGCCCTACCTGTAACCATCTCTGCGATAAAAAAACCAACACCCACAACACCCACAACATTCGCGGCACTCACAGCCGCGGCGGCAGCACTGCACATGCACTTACTGCGTGATGGTGAAGTGGTCTTGTACCGTCGACAGCGCAGCCGAGTGTGGCAGTGCCGCTACAAGTTAAGCACGGGTGCCTGGCAGCGACAAAGCACCCGCAAGACTGCGCTGGAGCAGGCGGTGCGTGTTGCCTGCGACCTCTACGATGAAGCGAGATTTAGGCAGCGACTGGGTCTGGCTGCTGTAGCTGCGAAAACATTTGCAGACATTGCTGCAATGACGGTGGTTGAACTGCGCAATGACTTGGCGGCTGGCACAGGCAAGAAGATTTACGTTGACTACATACAGGTCATTGAAAAGTATTTCCTACCCTTCTTCGGCGACCGCCACCTGCAGAACTTGAAGCACACGGACATGGCAGACTTTGAGCGCTGGCGCAATGCCAAGATGGGCAAGTTGCCCAAAAGCAGCACACTGATGAACTTTGCAAGTGCCTTCAGTCGCGTGTGCAGCACAGCAGTCGAGCGTGGTTATGTCAGCGAACATGTGCCGCTGCCAAAGATGTCGCGCCGTGGTGCAAAAGGTACCACACGACCAGCCTTTGCAGTGGTGGAGGTGGCACAACTGCGGGTATTTATGGGCAAGTGGGAGCAGGGCGGTATGACAGAGATTGACAGACTCAATCGCCCACTGTTGTGCGACTATGTCAATTTCCTGCTGCTAACTGGAATGCGACACGGCACAGAGTCGATGAACATCAAGTGGCAGCATTGCGAATGGTATGAGAGTGAAGGAGTGCGCTACCTGCGTGTTTGGGTGAGTGGAAAGACGGGCGGCAGGTATTTGATTGCAAAACACGAGGCGGTGGCTGTATTGGCGCGGCTACATGCTGCACAGAAGGACATTGCAGCGCAGGCGCTGGATAAGGTCATGGGCAGGGTAAACCACTACTTATTTAGAAACGCTGCATGTATGCGTCCCAAGCGCTTTAATGGTATGTTCGAGAGACTGGTGCGGGATGCTGGGCTACTGACAAACAGCGTGGGTGAGAGACGAACGCTGTACAGTTTGCGGCACACATATGCGACACAGGAACTGTTTGCTGGAACTGACATACACACGCTGGCAAAGCAAATGGGTACAAGTGTGTTGATGCTGGAGCGGCACTACAGCAAATTGACGGCAACTATGGCGGCGGATAAGTTGGCTTGAGATGTTTATTTTTTGATGTCAAAGATGGTTGGTTAGAAATTTCAATTCACAACAAACGGAAAAGGACGAAAAATGAAAACAGCAATCAAACTTTTATTTGCAACAGTGAGCATTACATTGATAACGGCTTGCGGTGGTGGGGGTAGCGGTGGTAGTGAAACTGTTGCGCCAGTGGCAAGGATTTCAACATTTAATTCAGATTGCCAAGCACAAAACTTTAAGAACTGTGAATTAGAGGGAGTGTCCGGATTTTTGTGTTCGAGGCGCGGGGTGT
>CAMATS010000080.1 GCA_945861195.1 Rhodoferax sp. OV413 | reverse complement strand
TTCATGGCTGCCACCTCGATTTGGCGTATGCGCTCGGCGCTCACGCCGTACTCTGCGGCCAGGTCGTGCAAGGTCATGCCGCCCGAGTTGTCATCGTTCACATTGAGCCAGCGCTGCTCAACAATGCGCCGGCTACGCGGGTCTAGCCCGTCCAGCGCCCGGGCCAAGCCGCCGCTGGCCAACTCATCGCGCTCGCGCGACTCGATCATGGCGGTGGGCTCGTGGCTGCTGTCAGTGAGGTAGGCAATCGGCCCAAAGGCCTCATCACCATCGTCGGACGGGCCCGGGTCGAGCAGCACATCACCCCCCGAGAGCCGGGTTTCCATCTCGATCACCTCATCACGCTTGACGCGCAACTCTTGTGCCATGGCATTGATCTGGCTCTCGTTGAGGGTCTCACGGTGGGTGCCGGCATCGGCCGCTGCGTCCGCGCTCTTGTAGCGCTGCTTCATGGAGCGCAGGTTGAAAAACAACTTGCGCTGCGCTTTGGTGGTCGCCACTTTCACCATACGCCAGTTTTTCAGGATATATTCATGCATCTCTGCCTTGATCCAATGCAGCGCGTAGCTCACTAGGCGCACACCCTGGTCTGGGTCAAAGCGTTTGACGGCCTTCATCAGGCCGACATTGCCCTCCTGGATCAAATCGCCGTGGGGCAGCCCATAGCCCAGGTACTGACGCGACACCGACACCACCAGCCGCAGGTGAGACAGCACCAACTTACCTGCGGCCTCCAAATCATTGTTCTCCTTGAACTGGCGGGAGAAGCGCTGCTCTTCCTCCAGCGTGAGCATAGGCAGCCGGTTAGCCGCCGAGATGTAGGCATCTAAGTTGCCCAGGGGCGGCACCATCGCCCAAGGGTTCATCACAGCCAAACCGCTGCTTGGGCCTGTAATCAGGGTTGTCATTCCATCACTCCGAGTTGTCTAAGACCAAATGTTAGCACTCTATGATATGGAGTGCTAATTGAAAATTTCAAGCTGTCATTATAGAAAATGGTAGTTAAAACGCTCAATGAATAATGGGCGCTTTACCAATGAAAAGGCCCCTAAGTGGTTGTCCTTAGAGGCCCTTAAATGATGCAATGGTGCCGATTATCGGATTCGAACTGATGACCTACCGCTTACAAGGCGGTTGCTCTACCAACTGAGCTAAATCGGCTTACCTAATATTTTAGCCACACCCCTGGATAAATTAGGTGGGTCAAGAATTATTTAACCCGCTTTAAGCTCGGCCGTGGTCCGTTGGCTGTGGGGCTTGGCGGCTCGGGTTGGTCTGAGGATTTGTTGCTGCGTCGCTCGGGGTCGACGCTGGCCAGGCTGACGACCCGCGGCTCTGCGTCAGTTGTGGCGGTGCTTTGCCCGGCGGCGGCGCGTTGCATATTGGCCAAGCGGCCTGTCAGGATGTTGGTGGCCCTGGGCGATACCCGCGGGAAGGCCATACCTTGACCATTCTCGCGGGCAAAAATCGCCATCACCTGACTCAATGGCACCATGATGTCGCGCGGTGTCCCTGCAAAGCGGGCTTTGAACTCAATGAACTCGTTACCGAGTTTGAGCGAGCTGGTTGCATCAAAACTGACATTCAAGACGATCTCGCCGTCTTTCACATACTCGCGCGGCACCTGCACGCTGTCATCGACCGCCACGGCGATGTAGGGCGTAAAGCCATTGTCGGTGCACCATTCGTAGAGGGCCCGAACCAGGTAAGGACGGGTCGAGGAACTGTCAGGCGCTTCGATCATGGTGGCAACCGCCGCGGCTTATTTACGCATCACTTTTTCAGACGGTGTCAGCGCCTCGATGTAGGCGGGCCGAGAAAAAATACGCTCGGCGTATTTAAGCAGCGGCGCGGCGTTTTTACTCAGGTCAATACCGTAGTAATCGAGTCGCCACAGCAGTGGCGCTATCGCCACATCAAGCATCGAGAAGCCGTCGCCCAGCATGTACTTGTTTTTCAGGAACACCGGGGCGAGTTGGGTGAGGCGGTCACGCACATGAGCACGGGCTTTCTCCAGCACTTTTTCGTTGCTCTTGGCGCCACGAGATTCCAGAGTGGCGACATGAACAAACAGCTCTTTTTCAAAGTTCAACAGAAATAAACGTACCCGGGCCCGATCGACCGGGTCGCCCGGCATCAGCTGGGGATGTGGGAAGCGCTCATCAATGTACTCATTGATGATGTTCGACTCGTACAGGATCAAGTCGCGCTCAACCAAAATCGGGACTTGTCCATAGGGATTCATGACGTTGATGTCTTCGGGCTTGTTGTACAGGTCCACATCGCGGATTTCGAAATCCATGCCCTTCTCGAACAAGACGAAGCGGCAGCGATGGGAAAAGGGGCAGGTCGTACCCGAATACAGCACCATCATGGCAAAGACTCCTAAAAATCAAAAAGAGTGGGCTGCTCTAGGCAAACCCACTCCGAGGTGCTCTGGCTGCTACACGTGCAGGCCAGAGCGCATGGTTCGTCTTACTTGACGTCTTTCCAGTACGCAGCGTTCAGCCGCCAGGCAAACAGCGTAAAAACTCCCAAGAAGAGCAACACCCAAACACCAACACGAACACGGGTGTTTTGGCCAGGCTCACCCATCCACTGCAAGTAATTGACCAGATCACCCACTGCCTCGTCATACTGCAGAGGCGTCATGCTGCCGGGCTTCACCTGCTCCCAGCCCTTGAAGACCTGCACGTCTTTCCCGTACTCTTTCATTGTTGCAAAGACCGGGCTGCGCTCGCCTTGCAACTCCCAAAGCACATGGGGCATACCGACATTGGGATAGGCCAAGTTGTTCCAGCCTGTGGGTTTGTCGGCATCCGGGTAGAAGGTGCGCATGTAGGTGTAGAGGTAATCTGCTCCCGAGCCGCCCGAGCCGGCCCGCGAGCGGGCGATGACGCTGAGGTCTGGCGGGTTGGCACCGAACCAGGCTTTGGCCTGGTTCGGGTCCATGGCGACCTTCATGGTGTCTCCCACCTTGGCGCTGGTGAACAGCAGCTGGTCCTTGATTTGCGCTTCGGTCAAGCCAATGTCTTGCAGGCGGTTGTAGCGCATGAAAGCTGCCGCATGGCAGTTCAAGCAGTAATTGACGAAAATCTTCGCGCCGTTTTGCAGGGCTGCCATGTCGTTGGTCTTGTTGGGCGCCTTGTCCCAGACGATACCGCCGCCGCTGGCCTGCGCGAAGCCACTCAGGCCAACAGCCAGAAGGATGGCAAGGCTAACTTTTTTTACTGATTGCATGGTTCTTGACATGTGCGTGTCCGGTTTCAATGCGCAGTGAAGGTGACACGATCAGGCACCGGCTTGGGATCACCCAAACGGCTCCACCACGGCATCAGGAGAAAAAAACCGAAATAAAACAGGGTCCCGATTTGCGACACCCGCCCGCCAATATCGGACGGTGGCAACATACCCAGGTAGCCCAACACCAAGAAATCAAAAACAAACAGGGCGTACATGTATTTGTGCCAGGACGGGCGGTAGCGGATCGACTTGACCGGGCTGTTGTCCAACCAGGGCAAGAAGAACAGAATCATGACGCCGCCGCCCATGGCAACAACGCCCCAAAACTTGGCATCAATGCTGATCATCATGGCAACCAAGCCCAGCGCTCCAAACGATACAAGTGCCTTGAACAGAACTGGCATACGGATGCGGGTTAGAGCCAAAAAGGCACCGACGAGCACGCAGGCCATCAGGGCGTACATCATCTCGTCGGTCACGGCCCGCAACATCGAGTAGTAGGGGGTGAAATACCAGACCGGCGCTATGTGCAGCGGCGTCTTAAAGGGGTCTGCTGGAATGAAATTGTTGTATTCGAGAAAATAACCGCCTAGCTCAGGGGCGAAGAAAACAATGGCAGTGAACACCATCAAGAACACACTGACCGCAAAAATATCGTGAACCGTGTAGTAAGGATGGAAGGGAATGCCGTCCAGCGGCCGGCCTTTGGCGTCTTTATGGGCTTTGATCTCAACCCCGTCGGGGTTATTGGAGCCGACTTCGTGCAGGGCAATGATGTGGGCCACAACCAGGCCCAACAACACAAGCGGCACCGCGATCACATGGAAACTGAAAAACCGGTTCAGCGTGGCGTCGCCCACCACAAAATCGCCACGAATCAGCAAGGCCAGGTCGGGACCGATGAAGGGGATGGCAGAAAACAGGTTAACGATCACCTGCGCACCCCAGTAGCTCATTTGCCCCCAGGGCAGCAAATAGCCCATGAAAGCCTCAGCCATCAGAACCAGAAAAATACCGCAGCCAAACAGCCAGATCAACTCACGCGGTTTGCGGTAGCTGCCGTAAATCAGACCGCGAAACATGTGCATGTAAACCACCACAAAGAAGGCCGAGGCGCCGGTGGAGTGCATGTACCGGATCAGCCAGCCCCAGGGCACGTCTCGCATGATGTACTCGACCGAGCCAAAAGCCAACGCCGCATCGGGCTTGTAGTGCATGGTCAAAAATATGCCGGTGACAATTTGTATCACCAGCACCAGCACCGCCAAGGCGCCAAAGATGTAGAAGAAGTTGAAGTTCTTCGGCGCGTAATACTCACTCATGTGCTCTTTAAAGAGCTTGGATGCCGGAAACCGGTTGTCAACCCAGTTCAGCAGTTTGTCTGCGGCGGGCGCGTTTGGGGAAATTTCGTGGTAATCAGCCATGATGGTCGTCCTTAGGCTTTCTGGTCTTCACCGATGAGCAGCCGGGTGTCAGAGAGGTAGATATGCGGCGGCACTTCCAGGTTGTCTGGCGCGGGCTTATTTTTGTAAACACGCCCGGCCATGTCGAATGTTGAGCCATGGCAGGGGCAGAAAAAACCACCCTGCCAGTCATCGGGTAGCGAGGGCTGGGCGCCCGTCTGGAACTTGTCAGAAGGCGAGCAGCCCAGGTGGGTGCAAATGCCCACCGCCACCATGTACTCGGGCTTGATGGATCGGGTTGCGTTGCGGGCGTAGGCGGGGGCCTGCTCCTCGGGTTTGCGTGCTGATTTGGGATCTGCCAGTTGCCCATCGAGCTTGGGCAGAACTGCGAGTTGCTCGGGGGTTCGCCGGACAATCCAGACCGGCTTGCCGCGCCACTCAACAGTCATTTTTTCACCCGGCTTGAGGCCGGAGATGTCTGCTTCGACCGCTGCACCAGCGGCTTTAGCTCGCTCCGAGGGTTTGAAACTACTGGCAAAAGGCACGACGACCGCCAGGCCGCCAACCGCGCCAGCACAACTCGATGCGATCAGCCAGGTGCGTTTGCTGGCGTCCATCTGTGCAGGCTGTACAAAGCTCTCACTCATGGGTATCCTCAATGAAAAACATTGCCTAGGGCAAGCCCTCAATTGTAACTGAGGGCTTTTGAATGCCTTGGACCGAGCGGTCGACGTAGCCACTCAAGCCGGCTGGGCATCGATGAGGTCCGGGCGTGTCGATCGGCTGAGCTGACGCGCCATCCGAATGGCAGCAACCAGGCTGGCTGGATCGGCACGGTTGCTGCCTGCGATGTCAAAAGCGGTGCCGTGATCCGGGCTGGTGCGAACCAAAGGCAGGCCCAGGGTGACATTGACGCCCTGCTCAAAGCCCAGGTATTTCACTGGAATCAGGCCTTGATCATGGTACATCGCCACCACCACATCGAACTCGCCGACGCGGCTGGCCGTGGCCCGGGCCCGCATGAACACCGTGTCAGGCGCAAACGGGCCATGAACCTGCAGGCCCTGCTGCTGCGCCGACGCCACCGCTGGCGCGATGATGTCGAGCTCTTCGCGGCCAAACAAGCCGCCCTCGCCGGCATGCGGGTTCAGGCCGGCCACGGCAATGCGGGGCGGGCGACCCAGCAGCAGCGTCAAAGCCCTGTGGGTGATTTGGAGGGTCTCGAGCAGTCCCTCAAAGCTGATTGCATCCAAGGCCTGGCGCAGCGGCAGATGAATGCTCACCAGCACGACGCGCAGCTCCTGGTTGGCCAGCATCATGCGCACTGGCAACTCAGCAAGCGCACGCCCCTGGTGCGCAGCCGCCAGGGCTTGCAGCATCTCGGTGTGGCCCGGGTAAGCGTTGTGGGGCGGTCCGGCCAATGCCAGTGCCGCTTTGTGCAATGGCGCGGTCACCAGCGCGGCAATTTCACCGCGCAGGGCAGCCTTGGTCGCCCAGACCACGCATTGCCCGGCCTGGCGCCCGGCACTGGCAGACACCTGACCCTGCAGCACCAAAGGCGCCGCTTCGACCACCTGCAGTACCGGCAAGCAGCGTGGTGGCAAATCCAATGCCTCACCCGGCAGCGCCAGCAGGGCCACCGGCAAAACCGGCGCACCCCTGGCCACCTGTTCAGCGGCGCGACGCAGCGCGGCCGTGTCGCCTGCAACAAAACAGCCGCGGGTCACCTCCGGGGCATCGCGAAAGGCCCGGGCGATGATCTCGGGGCCGATGCCAGCTGGATCGCCCATGGTGATGGCAATCGGGCCGTGTATTTGGGATTGCATGGCAGGCTGCCGTTGGCTCACGCCGGGTTGTCGATGTCAATGAATTGATGCAAAAGGCCGAACTGGGCTGCCAGGTGCGCACCCAAGGCAGGCGCGCCATAACGCTCGGTGGCATGGTGGCCGCAGGCCAAGTAGGCAACGCCGCTTTCCCGGGCTAGATGCGCCTGCGGCTCCGAGATCTCCCCAGTGAGGTAGACCTGGGCACCGGCGGCAATGGCTGCCTCGAAGTGGCCCTGCGCGCCGCCGCTGCACCAGGCAATTCTGTGCACCGGCTCAGACACCGGGCCAACCAGGGTGACCGACCGGTTCAGCCGGGATTCAACATGCTGGGCCAGAGCACGGGCGTCAGCAAAGCCATCAGCCCCAACCCGCGCGCCCAAAAACCCCAGTTCCTGGTCACCAAAGCGCGTCTGGGCAGCCAGGCCGAGTTGGCGGCCGAGCTGTGCGTTGTTGCCCAGTTCCGGGTGCGCATCCAGCGGCAGGTGGTAGGCAATCAGGTTGATGTTGTGAGCCAGCAGCAAGCTCAGGCGCTGCTTCAACCAGCCTGTAACGCGGCCATCCTGCCCCCGCCAAAACAAGCCGTGATGCACCAAGAGGGTATCCGCCTGCACCGCCACCGCAGCCTCGATCAAGGCCAGACTGGCGGTAACGCCTGAGACCAGGCGGTGCACTGTGGGCGCGCCCTCGACTTGCAGCCCGTTAGGGCAGTAGTCCTTGAAGCGCGCAGCCTGCAGCAAATTCTCCAGCGTCTGCATCAATTGGCTGCGGTCTGTCATGGTGCGAAATCAGTGGGCTGGTCGGTTGCCGCTCGGTCGGGGCGGCGCGGTCCGGGGATTGTCGGCGAGTTTTGACTTGGCCGGAATCGACCCGGCCATCTTGGTGCCGCGGCTGCGCAAGCCGGGGGGCTTTGACCACTCAGTGTCGGTTGACACCCTGCGAAGCCTACAATTTATAGGCTTAGTATCGAATCCAGAAACCACCGCACCAAGCCCGAGTCCCTGGCATCTACCCTGCAAAGCCTTCATGAAACGCCTTTGGTTGTTGTTTTCCCAAGCTGTCACCCTGCTGCTGGCGGTCGCCTTTGTGCTTGCCACGCTCAAGCCGGAGTGGCTGGGTCAGCGTGCGCTGCGTTATGGCGCTTTGACCGTACTGGAAGCGCCGGCAGCGGCGCCGGGCGCTGTGCCACCTGGCAGTTTTCGCCTGGCGGCGCAAACGGCTTCAGCGGCAGTGGTCAGTATCAACACCAGCAAGGCCGCCCGACGCCACCCGAACAGCGACGACCCCTGGTTCAAGTTTTTTTTCGGTGACCAAAACAAGGAGCCGCAAGCCGGGCTTGGCAGCGGGGTGATCGTCAGCGCCAATGGCCTGATCCTGACCAACAACCATGTGGTAGAAAGCGCCGAGGAGATCGAGGTCGTCCTCAACGACGGCCGGCACGCCCGGGCCAAGATCATTGGTACCGACCCCGATACCGACCTGGCCCTGCTGCAAATTGATCTGGATCGGCTACCTGTGATCGTGCTGGGCAATTCCGATACCCTGCAAGTGGGTGACCAGGTGCTGGCCATTGGCAACCCCTTTGGCGTGGGCCAAACTGTCACCGGCGGCATCATCAGCGCACTGGGGCGCAACCAGCTGGGCATCAACACCTTTGAAAACTTTATT
>CAMATS010000079.1 GCA_945861195.1 Rhodoferax sp. OV413 | reverse complement strand
CGGTCGACCATGTTCTCGCGCACCAGGATGTCCAGTGCGGCCAGCCCCACCGCGCAGGGCAGCGGGTGCGCCGAGTAGGTGTAGCCGTGGGCAAACTCCAGCATGTAGGGCGGGCCGCCAGCGGCCATGAAGGTGTCGTAGATGTCTTTGCTGGCCAGCACCGCGCCCAGCGGCTGGGTGCCATTGGTGATTTGCTTGGCCACGTTCATGATGTCGGGTGTGACGCCAAAGGCTTCGGCGCCGGTGTAGGCCCCCATGCGGCCAAAGCCGGTGATGACCTCGTCAAAAATCAGCAGAATGTTGTTGGCGGTGCAGATGTCGCGCAGGCGCTGCAGGTAGCCCACCGGCGGCACCACCACGCCAGCCGAACCGGACATGGGCTCGACGATGACGGCGGCGATGTTGGAGGCATCATGTAGCGCAATCAGGCGCAGCAGGTCGTCGGCCAGTTCGGCGCCTTTCTCAGGCATGCCGCGCGAGAAGGCGTTGCTGGCCAGTTGGGTGTGCGGCAGGTGGTCGGCCTCGATGCCCTGGCCAAACATTTTGCGGTTGGCCACAATGCCGCCCACCGAGATGCCGCCAAAGTTGACGCCGTGGTAGCCTTTTTCGCGGCCGATCAGGCGGGTCTTGCCGGCCTGGCCTTTGGCGCGCCAGTAGGCCCGCGCCATCTTCAAAGACGTGTCGGCCGATTCAGAGCCAGAGCCGGTGAAGAACACATAGTCCAGCCCGGCTGGGGTCAGCTCTTTGAGTTTGTTGGCCAGCTCAAAAGACAGTGCGTGGCCGTACTGGAAGGCGGGCGAATAGTCCAGCGTGCTCATCTGGCGGGTGACCGCCTCCACCAGCTCTGTGCGGCAGTGGCCCAGGCCGGTGCACCACAGGCCAGAGAGGCCGTCAAAAATCTGCTTGCCGTGGACGTCGGTGTAGTAGGCGCCCTTGGCGCTGGCCATCATGCGGGGGTTGGCCTTGAAATCACGGTTGCCGGTGTAGGGCATCCAGTGCGGCTCAAGCCAGGCGGCATCCAGGCGGGGGGCTTGCTGCAGGTGTTGGGCGTCGTTCATGTTCATGGACTGCTCTCCTGATTGCTGGCTGAGACCGCGACGGCGGGCCCAAGCCATGTTGAAAGGCCGGGGTATGGTGCAACTGTTGGGTGGGGCAACGATGGTATCGCAATACCACTGTGTTTGAGTTGACTAGCCCGAACCTCGAGCGTCGCCAAGCTTCGAAACAGCGTCGTGGCGGGATGCTTGGCGCCCCGGCTTCACTTGGCGGCCAGACAGACCGACAAGTCGCAAGCTGCTCGGCGCGTCTTCATTTTGGGGTCTGCGGCTAAAATTCGGGCATGAAGTCCAGCCTGGCTGACAAGCCCTCGTTCAAGCAGCAAATGCTCAAGGTGCGCGAAGACACCATTGTGAAGACCGTCAACCGCTTGTTGGCCGAAAAAGGGTTTGAGGCGATGACTGTCGACGAAGTGGCCGCCGAGGTGGGCATTGCCAAGGCCAGCCTTTACAAACACTTTGCAAGCAAGGAAGACCTGGCCGTGGCAGCCATGGTCAGAGTGATGCGGCAGGCCCAGGACTTTATTGCCGCGCTACCTGCGCAGGACCCGGCTGCGCAGCAATTGCGGGCGGTGGTGCGCTGGGTGTTGCAAGTCAAAATTGCTGGCGGCATGCCGTCCCTGCCTAGCCAGAATTCCAGTTTGCGCGCCAGTCTGCTGGCCAGTCAAGACTATATGGACGGCTTACTCGAACTCAGCGAGCGCCTGGGTGCCTGGATCGAGGAGGCGCAAGCCCAAGGGCAGCTCAACCCCAAGCTGCCCCCGATAGCCATTCTGTACACCTTCTTTGCCCGTGCTTGCGATCCGGTGCTGGAATTCCTGAAGATTGGCGGCCTCTACCCCGATGAGCAGATCGTCGAGATGGTGCTGAGCACCTGCTTTGACGGCTTGGCCGTGCGCCCACCTTAAATTTCCAGGCACAACCCGCCATCAAAGTGCGCCTGCTCTGACTTGCGCGCATAGCCCATGGGGTTGGCCAGCACCTGGCAGCCTGCGTGGGCGTAGCGGCTGGGCGCGTGCAGATGACCGTGCAGCCAGAAATCGGCCTGCCCGAGCAGGGCATCCAGGGCATTGCAAAAGCCAGCTGTTCCGGGGGTGATGCCGTAGCGTGGGTCAGCACTGCGCAGGCTCGGGGCGAAGTGCGTCACAACCACCGTTATGCCGTCAAAGGCCTGGCCCAGGGCCGCTGCCAGCCAAGCCTGGCAAAGCAGCGACTCTTCACGCACCTGCTGCGCCAGCATGGGTTGGCCGTGGCGGGTCGTGCCGGCTTTTTTGAGGTAGAAGTTGGCCGCTCGAAAAGCCTTTTCCCGGGACTTGAGCTGTGCGCCGAGCAGGTTGACCGTGTGCCCGGCGGTGCCCGGGCTTGGCGCGAGCGCATCAAAGTCGCTCCACAGTGTGGTGCCGATAAAGCGCACTGCCCGCGAGCCGTTGATGCCGGCCTGGGGCCAGATCAGCAGTTCGCGCTCTAGCCAGGTGATGCCCAGCCTCGCGCAGGTCTGGCGCAACCGCGCATGCGCGACATCAAAGTCCAGACCGTCGTACTCGTGGTTACCCGGTACATACAGCACGGGTGTGGGCCAGCCATGGCGGGGTGAAAAGCGGGCCAGCCCGAAATCGGTGTCGCTTAGCTTGGAGCCGCTTTGGTAGGAGCCAATGTCGCCGGCCAGCACCAGCAGGTCGGCGCCGGGTGCGGGCCGGGGCGTCCAGTCGGGCTGCGCTTCAAGGTGCAGGTCAGAGAGCAGCTGGATTTTCATGGACTTGAGGCGTTGCCGGTGGCTGCCAAGCATGCCACACTGGTCCGGGCGCCGGATCAGCCGGCGCAGGCTGGCGGCTTGCGTTCGATCGGCCGGCCCAACCAGGACTGTCGCTTCAGGCTGCAGCCAACCGCTGCTGCATCGCTGTGCGGGTGCGCTCCAGCGCCGGCGGTAAGTGGTGGGCGAGTTGCTCAAACAGCGCCTGGTGCAGGGCCAGTTCTTGCGTCCAAGCGGCCTTGTTGATGTGGGTGACAGCGGCAAAATCGGCCAGGGTAAAGGGTATGCCGGCCCACTCGATCTCGTCATAGGCCGGACTCAGACCGAATATATTTTCCACCCCCTCGACCCGCCCTTCGATGCGGTCTACCATCCATTTCAGCACCCGCATGTTGTCGCCATAGCCGGGCCAGACAAGCTGGCCATCATCCCCTTTGCGGAACCAGTTGACACAGAAAATTCGCGGCAGCGCCGGGCTGTCTGCTGCACGGCCCTGCGCCATGTTCAGCCAGTGTTGAAAATAGTCGCTCATGTTGTAGCCGCAAAAGGGCAGCATCGCAAATGGGTCTCGCCGGACCACGCCCATTTGGCCGGCCGCCGCAGCGGTGGTCTCCGAGCCCATGGTGGCCGCCATGTAGACCCCCTCGGTCCAGTCCCGCGCCTCAGTGACCAGGGGTACCGTGGTGGAGCGCCGCCCGCCAAAAATAAAGGCGTCTAAGGGCACGCCCTGTGGATCGTCCCAGGCCGGATCAAGCGCCGGGTTGTTGGTGGCGGCCACAGTGAAGCGGGCATTGGGGTGCGCTGCCTTGGCGCCGGTTTGTTTGGCGATCTCGGGCGTCCAGTCTTTGCCCTGCCAGTCGATGGCGTGCGCTGGCGGCTCGCCCATGCCCTCCCACCACACGTCCCCATCGTCGGTCAAGGCAACATTGGTAAAAATCACATCATGGCTCAGGCTGGCCATGCAGTTCGGGTTGGTCTGGTTGTTGGTGCCCGGGGCCACACCAAAATAGCCGGCTTCGGGGTTGATGGCATAGAGCCGGCCGTCGGCATGGGGCTTGATCCAGGCGATGTCGTCGCCGATGGTGCTGACCTGCCAGCCGGCAAGGGCTGCGGGCGGGATCAGCATGGCGAAATTGGTTTTGCCGCAGGCGCTCGGGAAAGCGGCTGCAACATGGTATTTTTTACCCATAGGCGAGGTGACGCCCAAAATCAGCATGTGTTCGGCCAGCCAGCCCTGGTCGCGGCCCATGGTGGAGGCTATGCGCAGCGCAAAACACTTTTTACCCAGCAGGGCGTTACCGCCGTAGCCCGAGCCAAAGCTCCAGATTTCCCGGCTTTGCGGGTAGTGCACGATGTATTTGGTCGGGTTGCAGGGCCACGGCACATCGGCCTGGCCGGCGGCCAAAGGCGCACCAACCGAGTGCACGCAGGGCACGAAGTCGCCATCGCTGCCAAGCAGGTCATAAACCCCGCTGCCCATGCGGGTCATGATGCGCTGGTTCACCACCACGTAGGCGCTGTCGGTCAACTCCACGCCGATGTGCGAGATATGGGAGCCCAGTGGGCCCATCGAGAACGGCACCACGTACATGGTGCGCCCGCGCATGCAGCCCGCAAACAGCGCGGGGCTGCCATCGGGCTGGCCGTGTTGCAAAATGCCGCGCATCTCGGCTGGCGCCATCCAGTGGTTGGTCGGGCCGGCCTCCTCTTTGCTGGGCGAGCAGATGAAGGTGCGGTCCTCCACGCGCGCCACATCGCCTGGGTCAGAGCAGGCGTAAAAACTGTTGGGGCGTTTGTGGTGGTTCAGGCGCTTGAAGGTGCCGGCGTCGACCAACAGCTGGCAGAGCCGGACATACTCTTGTTCCGAGCCATCGCACCAGTAGACCGAGGCTGCCTGGGTCAGCGCTGCGACTTCGGCTACCCAGGCGATTAGCCTGGTGTGTTTGATCTCGGCGGGTGCGCCGCAGAGGGCGCCCTGGGTCTCGGGCGAGTTCATGGGGTGGTCTGTGGCGGTCTTCATAGGCGGTAGATTCTATGAACCCGGGCCGAAGTTACCAGTCGGTTACAAAAAAAGCCATGCAAAACTTGCATGGCTGTGGCAACGGCAGCCGGCTCGGCCAATCAGGCCATGGTCACGGCGATGAAAGCCAGCAGGAAAATGAGTACACCACCGGCCAGCGGCAGTACAAACGGAATCGCCGAGACGATTTCTTCAACCGGGTCTGCTGGGATGGGCTGGTCTTGTGCTTCGGGCTTGGACATAGGACTACCCGCGGGGGGTCAGGATTGCTAGGAATCGGATTTTAGCGCCGCTTTATGGTCAGCCGCTGTAGACGGGCGCGTGCCCAACAGGGCGGCGGCCACGATCATCAGCGCGGCCAGCGCGATGCTCCAGCTGAAGGCCCGCTCGCCCGAGAGAATCAGCAGGGCGGTGGAGGCTAGCGGCGTCAAGTAGCTCAAGATGCCGATCTGGCGCGGATCGCCCCGCTTGAGCGCCATGTCCCACAAAAAAAACGCGGCGCCCATCGGCCCCAGGCCAAGAGCTGCAATCAGCAGCAGGTCCCGAAGGCTAAGGGCTACGCGCGGCTCCATTGCGGCATGGCAGACCAGCGATAGCAGAGCTGAGACCAGCGCGAAGCCGCCAATGGCAGCAGTTTGGAAGTGCGCCACGCGTCGGGTCAGCAGCGAGTAACTGGCCCAGACCAGGGCCGAGAGCAGGGCCAGCAGATAGCCCCAAGACCAGCCGCTCGGCGTACCCGGGGCTTCGGCCGGGCCAGCCAAAATCACCACACCAGCCCCCGCAAAGCCCAGCAAAGCGGCGGCAATGTGAACCCGGCGCAGGCGCAGGCCCGGCAGCAGCAGCGGCGAGAGCAAGACCATGAACAGCGGCCACAGGTAATTGATCAGATTGGCCTGCACCGGTGGCGCCAGGCGCAGGGCCATGAACAGCAGGAAGTGAAAACCAAACAGCCCGCCCACCCCCAGTGCCAGCGTGGCAGGCGGCACCCGCCAGCGCTTGAGGTCAAAACCTGACAGCGGCAGCGCCAGCAGGCCGCCCACCCCCAGCGCCAGCCCGGTGAGCAAAAAGGGCGGCACATGGGCCAGCGCCACCCCCAGCGCGGCCAGTGTGCCCCACAAAAGGATGGCGCCCAGGGCCAACAGGCTAGGCGGCAGCCGGCTCGGCAGGTTGGCAGTTTGGCTGTGCTGGGTGGTTTCGGGCATGGCCTGCAGTGCGCAAAAACGGTCACTATACGGCGCCTGCACCCCCCAGGGTTACCAGCCTGGCCGATCCGTGCAGGGGGGTGCGATACTTAAACCGATGGGTGTTGATGTCTTATCCAGCGGCGAACAAGCGCCTGTCAAGAGCCGCTTGCTGCTGGTCGGCCTGTTGCTCTTGCTAGGCGTTGGCTGGGGCAGCACGCAGTCGCTGGGCAAGCTGGCGGTTTCAAGTGGCTACCAGCATTTTGGGCTGATTTTTTGGCAGTGCACCATCGGCGTGCTGCTGCTTGGGCTGGTCAATCTGCTGCGGCGCAAAAGCTTTGCCATCACGCTGGCCGGCCTGCGTTTTACCTTGGTCATTGCCTGCATCGGCACGATTGTGCCCAATTCAACATTTTTTATCGCAGTGGCCCACTTGCCCGGGGGTGTCATGTCGATTCTGATCTCCACCATACCGCTGCTGTCATTCCCATTGGCGCTGGCGCTGGGCATGGACCGTTTCAGCACCTTGCGCCTGCTGGGCTTGTGCTGCGGCTTTGTGGGCGTGGCATTGATTGCCCTGCCCGAGGCCAGTCTGCCCTCGCCGGCCATGGCGGCCTGGTTGCCGCTGGCCATGGTCGGGCCGCTTTTTTATGCCTTGGAGGGCAATTACGTTGCCAAATTCAGTGTCGCTGGGCTGGATGCGGTGCACACCATGTTCTGGGCCTCGGCGCTTGCTGCAGCCCTGGCCTTGCCTCTGGCCCTGTGGTCGGGTCAGTGGATCAACCCCCTGCTTGCCTTTGGCGTGCCAGAGATCGCCCTGCTGGCCTCGTCTTGTGTGCATGCCCTGGTCTATGCTGGCTATGTCTGGCTGGCGGCCCAGGCCGGTGCCGTCTTTGCGGCTCAGGTCGCCTATGTGGTGACCGGCTCGGGTGTACTGTGGGCCATGTTGCTGCTCGGGGAGCGGTTCAGTACCTGGGTGTGGGCTGCGTTGGCGGTCATGCTGGTAGGCCTTTTCTTGGTGCAGCCGCGGCAGCGCCCGGCTCCGGTCTTGCCGGCATGATTCGGTCCTCTCAGGGACCTGGCACTCGCCCGGTTGCGCTACGCTGTTCGGCTTTGCGGCATTGCCCCATGACGGAGTCCGGGCATGCACAGCCCAAGCTTTTCTGGATGCCCACGCGCAGGGCGTGCAGGCTGCCCCGGCTTAGGACTACCCCGGCTTTCCCCCTCCCGGCGGCGCCTTGCCATCGACGCGAATTCTTCGCGTTGGCCATGTTTTGAAGTCTCTGGGTCGGGGTACTAGGCCGCCAAATACTGCGCGAGTTGGCTAATGTCGATATTGCCGCCAGACACGATCACGCCCACCCGCTTGCCCCGCAGGTCCAGCGCACCCTGCATTGCGGCTGCCATGGCCAGGGCGCCCGTGGGCTCAACCACCATTTTCATGCGGGCTGCGGCAAAGCGCATGGCCTGCACCAACTGCGCATCGCTGACCGTCACGATGTCATCCACCAAAGCCTGAATCACTGGAAAAGTGAGCTGCCCCAGTTGTTGGGTTTGGGCGCCATCGGCAATCGTCTTGGGCGTGTCTATTTTGACAATTTGCCCCAGCCGTTTACTTTGTTGTGCATCGTTGCCGGCTTCTGGTTCAACCCCAATCACCCGGCAATCGGGGCTTTGGTGTTGCGCGGCAACGGCGCAGCCTGAAATCAGGCCACCGCCGCCCAGACACACCAGTAGCAGGTCCAGCGGGCCGGTTTCTTCAAACAGCTCCTTGGCCGCAGTTCCCTGACCGGCCATCACATGGGCGTGGTCGTAAGGGGGTATCAGCGTCATGCCGCGCTCCTCGGCCAAGCGGCGCCCGATCGCTTCACGGTCCTCCGAGTAGCGGTCGTAGGTAATCACCTCGGCCCCGTAGCCCCGGGTTGCCGCCAGCTTGACCGCTGGCGAATCAAGCGGCATCACAATTGCCGCCGGAATGCCCAGGAGCTTGGCCGACAGGGCGATGCCCTGGGCATGGTTGCCCGAGCTGAAAGCGCACACCCCGCGCTGGCGCTGCTCGGGCGTGAACTGCGCCAAGGCGTTGTAGGCGCCGCGAAATTTGAAGGCCCCCATGCGCTGAAAATTTTCGCACTTGAAGAACAGCTGCGCGCCGCTCAACGCATCGGCAGTTTGCGACTGCAGCACCGGCGTGCGATGCGCGACGCCACGCA
>CAMATS010000078.1 GCA_945861195.1 Rhodoferax sp. OV413 | reverse complement strand
AAGGCCGAAAAACTCATTACCGACAACCGGGTGCTGTTCCACCGCGTGGCCAACACCCTGAACTACCTGGACATCAAGACCGTGGTGGTCAGCTGCGGCACCTGTTTTGACCAGCTGCAGGGCTACGAGTTTGACAAAATCTTCCCCGGTAGCCGCATCATTGACATCCATGAGTACCTGCTGGAGAAAAACATCACGCTTGCCAACGCCGGCGCCTTTTTGTTTCACGACCCCTGTCACAGCCCCATGAAGCAGCAGGAGCCGATCAAGACTGTCAAGGCGCTGCTAGGCGACCAGGTGCTGCAATCCCAGCGCTGCTGCGGCGAAGCCGGCACCTTGGCGCTGAACCGGCCCGACATCTCCACCCAGGTGCGTTTTCGCAAAGAAGAAGAAATCCTCAAGGGCGAAGCCCAGCTGCGCAGCCAGGGCCTGCTGGGCGAGCGCGATAACGTCAAAATCCTGACCAGCTGCCCGGCCTGCCTGCAAGGCCTGAGCCGCTTTGGCGGCGACCTGCAAAACGGCCTGCTGGAGGCCGACTACATCGTGGTCGAAATGGCGCGCCAAATTCTGGGAGAAAACTGGCTGCCCGACTATGTGCGAGAAGCTAACCAGGGCGGCATTGAGCGGGTGTTGGTGTAGCGCATGGCCGACCAAGATCAACCTAGCCGCCTTGGGTAATATGGTTCCCCACCTGCATTGGCACGCGATCGCACGCTTTGCTTGGGACAGCCACTGCCCGGCGCCAAGAAATGGCTGCGGCTCAACGCGGCACCGATGAAGCCGCACCGAGTGCCCTGAGAGCCCAGCAGCCGAGCAGCGAATGGTTACAGCTCTCTGCGCCTTGGTTTGACTTGCTGGTGGGGCCTCAAGATTGGGTCAGGCGATCCGGGGATGCAATCCGTGGTACTGTAGCGTCGCATGTGTGAAAAGGCCTGGGCCGAGATCCTCTTTGCGCTCAAATCAATCTGTTGGCAGGGGTTGCGCCTGCCGAGTGAGGTACAAAAATGGCAGGTTTGCAAGCCGGCGCGCCAACGCCGCAATCAATCACGGTACACAGCGCCTCGCGGGTGCTCGAGGTGGGCTTTTCTGACGGGGCTGCGTTTCGCATACCGTTTGAGTTGATGCGGATTTATTCGCCTTCTGCCGAGGTACAGGGCCATGGACCCGGCCAAGAGGTGCTGCAAACCGGCAAGCGCGAGGTCACCCTTGCGGGGCTTGAGCCGGTGGGCAATTATGCGGTTCAGCCGGCGTTTTCGGATGGCCACGACACCGGTATTTTCTCCTGGGATTACCTGTACTTTTTGGGCTCCCAGCAGGACCGCCTGTGGGATGACTACAACCGGCGTTTGCTGGCCGCTGGCGCGCAACGCGATGCGCCTATGCCCGAAAAGGGCGGGCATGGCTGCGCCAGTCATTGAGCCTGCGGCAACCATGACAGCAACCCACTTTGGTTACAAATCTGTTGACGAAGCCGACAAAGCGCGGCATGTCCGTGGCGTGTTTGATTCTGTGGCGCCCCGCTATGACGTCATGAATGACCTGATGTCGTTGGGCCTGCACCGCGCCTGGAAGGCCTTCACCTTGCTGGTAGCAGATGTTCGAGATGGCTACGTGGTGCTCGACATCGCCGGGGGCACTGGCGACTTGGCGCTGGCCTTTTCGAAAAAAGTGGGTAAAACCGGGCATGTCGTGCACACCGACATCAACGAAGCGATGTTGCGAAGTGGACGCAACCGCCTGCTTGATGCCGGCGTGGCCCTGCCAACAGCCGTTTGTGATGCCGAACAACTGCCTTTTGCCGACAATCATTTCCATGTCGTCAGCGTGGCTTTTGGTCTGCGCAACATGACTCACAAAGACCGCGCCCTGGCTGAAATGCACAGGGTGCTCAGGCCTGGTGGCAAGTTGCTGGTGCTTGAATTCTCCAAGGTTGTGGCTCCCTTGCAACGGGCCTACGACTGGTATTCCTTCAACATTCTGCCCCGACTGGGCCAGTTGGTGGCCGGCGATGCAGACAGTTACCGCTATCTGGCGGAGTCCATTCGCATGCATCCTGACCAACAAACTCTTAAGACCATGCTGTTGAAAGGTGGTTTCGCGCATGTGGACTATCACAATCTGACGGGTGGACTGGTGGCCTTGCATGTTGGAATCAAGGCTTGAAACTTGCTTTTTTGACTATCATCCGCAGGTTTTGCAAACATTCTTTGGAGACGTTATGAAAATTTGGGCTTTGTTATTCACGGTTTTTCTTGCCTTGGCTGGTTTTAACGCAGAGGCAAAGCGCCTGGCCGGCGGCCAATCCACGGGTAAGCAATCGGGCAATGTGACCCAGCGCGAGTCAGCGCCGGCGCAAAGCGCAGCGAAGCCGGGTGCCGCACCGGCGGCTGCAGGCGCCGCTGCTGCGGCGCCCAAGCGGCCTTGGGGAGCGATGCTTGGCGGCCTCGCGGCAGGTCTGGGTCTGGCTTGGTTGGCGCACTCGCTGGGCATGGGCGAGGGCTTTGGCCAGATGTTGATGTTTGGCTTGTTGGCCTTGGGCATCATGTTGGCGGTGGGCTGGTTCATGCGCTCCAGAAGGGCTGCGCAGTCTCGAGGACCTGCCAATACCGAGCCATTTGCGTTTCAAGGAGCCGGCGCCAATGTCCCCTCGCCAGTCGCTTACAACCCAGCCAATGTGGGTAACGATGCTTCGGCGCGGCCCTGGGAGCGCGCCAACACAGCATTTGATGCAAGCAGCACAGGCTCATCCGGCTCCATGATTGGTTCCGGCCTGGCAGGTTCCCAGAGCTGGGGCGTGCCAGCGGACTTTGACACCGATGGTTTCCTGTCTGCGGCAAAGGCAAACTTCATCACCCTGCAGGCGGCCTGGGACAAGTCTGATATCGACGCCCTGCGCGCCATGATGACCGACGCCATGTTGCGAGAAATGCAAACCCAGCTGTCCGAGCGCGAGGCGCACACTGGGGCACCAGCCAACCAGACCGATGTGGTCAAGATTGAGGCCCATCTCCTTGGCATCGAAGAACTCGAGGGGGAGTACATGGCCAGCGTCGAGTTCAACGGCATGATTCGGGAAGAGGCCACAGCCGTGCCCAGCCCTTTCCGCGAAGTCTGGAACATGACCAAGCCCAAGAGCGGGAACAGCGGCTGGCTGGTGGCTGGGGTGCAGGCCCTGCAGTAGGCTGTTCGGGCGCACGCGGCCTCGCGTTCGCCAATTCAAGGAATAATTGGGGACTATGGCAACACAGTCCCCTTTTTCTTGGCTCGGCACTTTCTTGCAACAACTTCCCCTGTCGCAATTGCGGCCCCCGCTTTGGGCGCTTGAAGAAGCGCAACGCCGGTTACTGTCTTTGGTGAACCATATTTTGCTGCAAGAGCCCGAGGCATTGGCTCGGCTGGCCAGGCAAAAAGGCTCGGTGATCCGTGTGCAATGGCGCAGTTGGGCGGTTGACTGGGTGGCCACCCCGGCTGGACTGTTTGATGTTGCGCCGCCGGACGCACCTGCCGATTTGAGCCTGCTGCTGACGCAGACACAGCCCTTGGTTTTGCTTGGGCTGCTGCTGCAAGGGGATAAACCCGAGGTGCGGGTGGAGGGGAATGTGCAGCTTGCCGCCGAGGTCAACTGGCTGGTTGATCATGTGCGTTGGGATATTGAAGAAGACCTGGCTCGCCTGGTGGGTGACGGCCCCGCCCATGCATTGGCTGGCGGGGCTCAAACTCTGGTTCAGGCGCTGCGGCAGTTTCTGCTCAACCGGGCGGCCGGCCCAACCCAGCAAGCGCAGCCATGATCCGCCTGCTGCGCGGGTTCTACATTTTCTGGATTTGCTTTCGCTATGGCCTGGACGAGCTTGTCCTGAGCAGCTTCCAAAAGCCTTGGCTGCGGCTGTTGGCCAGGGTTGTCTCGGTAGGTCGTCAACTCGACGCGCCACGTGGCCAACGCATCCGGGAGGCGCTGGAACGATTGGGGCCAATTTTTGTCAAGTTCGGCCAGGTACTTTCCACCCGGCGCGATTTATTGCCGCTCGATATTGCCGACGAACTGGCCCGCCTGCAAGACCGGGTGCCCCCATTTGGCAGCGATGTGGCGATTGCCTCGATCGAGCGGGCCTTTGGCAAAAAAATCAGCGATATTTTTGTTTCCTTTGAGCGAGAGCCAGTCGCCAGTGCATCAATTGCGCAGGTGCATTTTGGGGTTCTCAAAGACCGCCAGGGCCGCGACCGCGACGTTGCCGTCAAAGTGCTGCGCCCGGGCATGCTCAAGGTGATCGAAAAAGACCTCAGCCTGATGCGCATGATGGCTGGCTGGGTCGAAGGCCTGTCGGCTGACGGCCGGCGCCTCAAGCCGCGTGAGGTGGTGGCTGAGTTTGACAAATACCTGCACGACGAGCTCGATCTGGTGCGCGAAGCTTCCAGCGCCGCTCAGCTCAGGCGAAATATGGCCGGCCTGGATTTGGTGCTGATTCCAGAAATGATCTGGGATTTCTGCATGACCGAGGTCATTGTCATGGAGCGGATGTACGGCATTCCCATCAGCCAGGTGGAGCGTCTGCGTGCTGCGGGCGTTGATATTCCCAAATTGGCGCGCGACGGCGTCACCATCTTTTTTACGCAGGTATTCAGGGACGGATTTTTTCATGCCGACATGCACCCTGGAAACATCCAGGTGAGCGTAGCGCCGGCCACCTTCGGTCGCTATATTTCGCTGGATTTCGGCATTGTGGGCACACTCACTGGCTCGGACAAGGAGTACCTGGCGCAAAATTTCACGGCCTTTTTCCGGCGCGACTACAAGCGGGTGGCCGAGTTGCACATCGAGTCGGGCTGGGTGCCGGCGAGCACACGGGTGGACGAACTTGAATCAGCCATCCGCTCGGTCTGCGAGCCCTACTTTGATCGGCCGCTGAAAGAAATCTCGCTGGGCTTGGTGTTGATGCGCTTGTTTCAGACCTCGCGCCGTTTTTCTGTCGAAATTCAACCGCAGTTGGTGTTGCTGCAAAAAACCCTGCTCAATATCGAGGGCCTCGGGCGCCAACTCGACCCTGACCTCGACCTGTGGAACACGGCCAAGCCGTTCTTAGAGAAATGGATGATCGATGAAATCGGCCCAGCCAAGCTTTTTGCAGAGCTACGCAAAGAGGCGCCGCAGTATGCCAAGCGCTTTCCGGAATTGCCGCGGCTTTTTTACGATTTTCTAAAGACTAGCAAGCCCCAGCCGGACCGCCTGATGGCTGAACTGTTAACCGAACAAAAGCGAACCAACCGGCTGCTTCAGCGCCTGGGCTATCTTGCAGTGGGCTTTGTTCTTGGTCTATTGGCGGTGCAGTTTTTTGCACACGCACGGGTTTTTTGAGCGGATTGCCAGCCGGGCCGGCAGCCGCAGGGTGGCGTCTTATAATCGAAGGCTTTGCACGCTGCCCCAAGTACTCAAGCCATGCCAATTTATGCCTACAAATGCGAGTCCTGCGGGTTTTCCAAGGATTTGCTACAAAAAATGTCCGATCCGCCGCTGTCGGACTGTCCGAGTTGCGGCACCGGCAGCTTCAAAAAACAAGTTACAGCAGCGGGCTTTCAGCTCAAGGGTTCGGGATGGTACGCCACAGATTTCAAAGGCAGCGGGGCCCCCGCGCCGGCCAAGCCAGAGGCTGATTCAGGTAGTGCCGAAACCAAACGACCAGCAGACGGCGAGGCCAAACCAGCCGAGACCGCATCCAAGCCAGCCGAGACCGGATCCAAGCCAGTCGAGACCGCAGCCAAACCGGTAGCTGCTCCGCCGGTGGCCAGCGGCGGCGCTACGCCCTGATTCGCCGTCATGCGCGTGATGCCGCAGATTTGATACCCCACTCTTTCCAGGCCCTGCCATGCGTTTAAAAAAATACCTGATCACCGGTGTGCTGGTCTGGTTGCCATTGGCGATTACTTTTTGGGTATTGTTGTGGCTGGTGGGCCTGCTTGATGGTATTTTGGGCGGCGTTTTAACCGGCCTGACAGTCGTGACATCCACCGCCATGGGCGTGCAACTTGAGGGCCTGCGTCATATTCCTGGTCTGGGCGTGGTGCTGGTGTTTGCCGCTTTGCTTTTGACGGGTGCCTTGGTGTCCAACGTGGCTGGGCGGTGGTGGCTCAGGCAGCTCAATAAATTGTTCACCAATATCCCGGTGTTCAAGACCATTTACAACAGTGTCAAAAAGGTTTCGGACACGCTGTTCTCAAATACCGGGAATGCTTTCAGAACCGCTCTTTTGGTGCAATACCCCCGAGCCGGTTCTTGGACCATTGCCTTTCAGACCGGCGCGCCAGTGGGCGAAGTGGCAGGCCACCTGGGCGGAGACTATGTCAGCGTCTACGTGCCCACCACGCCCAACCCGACCAGCGGATTTTTTTTGCTGATACCGCGCGCCGAGGTGATTGAACTCAACATGAGTGTTGACGAGGCGCTGACCTATGTCATTTCGATGGGGGTGGTTCCACCGGCTGCGCCGGTTAGGTCCGACATCCCGTAACCTTTGTTGAAAGCTGTCTATGGCCATGCGCTCCCATTATTGCGGTCTGGTGACTCAAGCCCTGTCGGGGCAGACAGTCGCGCTATGCGGCTGGGTTAATCGCCGGCGGGATCATGGCGGCGTGATATTTGTCGATCTCCGCGACAGAGAAGGCTATGTTCAGGTGGTCTGTGACCCCGACCGGCCTGACATGTTTGCCGCCGCCGAGGGGCTGCGTAACGAGTTTTGTATTCAGGTCAAGGGTCTGGTGCGTGCCCGCCCCGAGGGCACCAGCAATGAGCAACTCAAGAGCGGCAGCATCGAGGTGCTGTGTCATGAACTCACTGTGCTCAACCCCTCGGTCACGCCGCCGTTCCAACTTGACGACGACAACCTCAGCGAGACCACGCGCCTGACGCACCGGGTGCTGGATTTGCGCCGCCCCTACATGCAGAATAACCTGATGTTGCGCTACCGCGTAGCCATGGAGGTGCGTAAATTTCTTGATGCCCATGGCTTTGTGGATATCGAGACGCCGATGCTGGGCAAGTCGACACCTGAGGGCGCGCGCGACTACCTGGTGCCCAGCCGCGTGCATGATGGGCACTTCTTTGCGCTGCCACAAAGCCCCCAGTTGTTCAAGCAGTTGCTCATGGTCGCCGGCTTTGACCGTTATTACCAGATCACCAAGTGCTTCCGTGACGAAGATTTGCGCGCTGACCGCCAGCCCGAATTCACACAAATCGACATCGAAACCTCTTTTTTGAGCGAGCAGGACATTCGCGACCTGTTCCAGGACATGATCAAGACCGTGTTTGAGGCCACCCTGAAGGTCGATCTGGGAGAGTTTCCAGTGATGACCTATGCCCAGGCGATGCGCCAGTACGGTTCGGACAAGCCGGACTTGCGGGTCAAGCTTGAGCTGACCGAATTGACCGATGTCATGGCCGATGTCGATTTCAAAGTTTTCGCGAGTGCCGCCACCATGAAGGACGGCCGGGTGGTCGGTTTGCGTATTCCCGGTGGCGCGCGTGAAAGCGGCGGCTTGAGCCGCGGCGAAATTGATGCTTACACCGAGTTCGTCAAGATCTACGGGGCCAAGGGCTTGGCCTACATCAAGGTCAATGACCGCGCACTTGGACGCGATGGGCTGCAGAGCCCGATCGTCAAGAATATTCACGACCGGGCTTTGAGCGCCCTGCTGGATCGAACGCAGGCGCAGGATGGCGATTTGATTTTCTTCGGCGCCGACCGGTCCAAGGTGGTCAATGACGCGGTTGGTGCCTTGCGCGTCAAGGTCGGACACAGTGAGTTTGGCCGGCGCAATGGTTTGCTTGAAGCGGGCTGGCGCCCGCTGTGGGTGATTGATTTCCCGATGTTTGAATTTGACGAAGAGGCGCAACGACACACGGCCGTGCACCACCCCTTCACCGCGCCCAAGCACGGCCATGAAGACCTGATGGAGACCGCCCCTGAGCAGTGCGTCTCCCAGGGCTACGACCTGGTGCTCAATGGCTGGGAGATGGGTGGTGGCTCAGTGCGCATTCACCGTGCCGATGTGCAGAAAAAGGTGTTTGATGCGCTCAAAATCAGCCCTGAAGAAGCCCAGGACAAGTTTGGCTTTTTGCTTGATGCCTTGCAGTATGGCGCGCCGCCCCATGGTGGCATAGCCTTTGGCCTAGACCGGATCGTGACGCTGATGACCGGCGCAGATTCGATTCGTGATGTGATTGCCTTCCCCAAGACGCAGCGAGCCCAGTGCCTGCT
>CAMATS010000077.1 GCA_945861195.1 Rhodoferax sp. OV413 | reverse complement strand
CTGGATGTCATACACGCTGGTCTGCACCCAGGGGCCAATCAGCACTTGAATGGCCACGGCCGTGCCGGTGGCGTAAGCCCCCACGTTGGCCAGGGAGTGCACCCGCAGGCCCAGTATGCGGCCATCAGCGGCCAGCGCCAATTCGGCGGTGCTTTGAATATCCCGGCCGGCTGCGGCGCTGAGAAACTCTTCGCTGCGCTCGGCAATCCATTTAACGGGTCGCTTGAGCGTCCAGGCGCACCACGCGGTGGCAGCATCTTCGGGGTGAATGCCGCCCTTCAAGCCAAAGCCGCCGCCGACATCGCCCACGGTGACCCGCACCTGCTCTGGCGCCAGGCCCAGCACATCCTTGCAGAGCGAGTTTTTGATACCGGAGGGCATTTGCGTGCTCATGCGCAGCACCAGGCGGCCGTCCGCCGGGTCCACCAACGCCAGCACCGAGCGCGGTTCGAGGGTCAGCGCCGCCAGGCGCTGGTTGGTGAGCTCAAGGCGTACCACATGCGTGGCGCTGGCGAAGGCGCGGGAGCAGGCAGCCAAGTCGCCGTGACGCATCTCGGCTGAAATATTGTCAGGCGCCGCATCACAAATCACGGGCGCACCGGGAGCCACGGCGGATGCCAGGTCAACCACCATCGGCAGCTCTTCGTACTCAACCAGGACCGCCTCAGCTGCGTCACGCGCCTGCTCCAGGGTACTGGCCAAGACCATAGCCACGGCTTCGCCAACATAGCGGACCCGCTCAAAAGCCAGTGCGCGCCGAGCCGGCGTGGCACTGTTGGCACCGCCCGCCCGCTTGAAAGCGGTCGGCCCGGGGATGGGTTTGACGCCGGCGGCCACCAGATCGGCGCCATCAAAGACGGCTGCCACGCCGGGCATACCGGCTGCTACAGACTTGTCGATGCTGCGCAGCACCGCATGGGGATAGGGCGAACGCACAAAAAACAGGCGCAGGTGCGTGTCATAGCTGGCGTCGCTGGTGATGTCATCGGTGAAGCGGCCCTGGCCGCTGAGTAGCTTGTCGTCTTCAATGCGCAGCACGGCTTGGCCGCTGCCAAAACGCTGGTGTGCCTGGGTTTGAACTGGGGAGGGGATTTGCATGGCAGTAGGTTTGTCAGGTCAGGTGTGCTGTGTGCTGTGTCAGTGCCGCAGTGCCCCGCAAACCGGGCCTGCTTTTCGGCTTGTTTCAGTATAGGGGCTGGCGGATAAAACCACCGCACCGGGGCACTGGGGCAGAATCGGCGCCAGTACACCAAACGCATCATGACCAGCAGCCAACGCGCCTTGAGTGGCACCGCTTTCGCCACACTGTTGCTCGTCGCCCTCATGATGGCGGGCAACCATGTTGCAGCGCGGCTGGCTTTCAACCATGGCGTGGATGTGGCTACTGCGGTGGCGTTTCGCAGCTTGGCCACGGCCTTGGTGGTCTCTGCGCTGCTCTTGCTGCAGCGCCAGGCTGTGCGTACCAGCCCCCGCCAGCGCCGCTTTTTGCTTTTGATTGGCCTGTTGATTGGCGTTCAAAGCCTTTGTCTGTACTCGGCTGTTGCGCGTCTGCCGGTGGCGCTGGCTTTGTTGGCTTTCAACACCTATCCCTTGTCGGCCGCTTTGTGGGACCGTCTTTTGTACCAACACCGGCCCGAGCGCGCGGTGCTGGTGGCCATGCCTTTCATTCTTGCCGGCCTGGCATTGGCGCTGGATGTTTTGGGCGCAGCCTCGGGCTTGGGCGCTTTGGGGCAATGGGGGCGAATTGGCGCTGGCGTGGCCTTTGCGTTGGGCGCCTCGGCAAGCTTCGGCCTGGCCATGATCTTGACCCAACGCGAAGTGAATGGCCTCGACAGCCGCTTGCGCACCGCCAGCACCATGACCATCACTGGCTTGGTGGCCCTGGCGGCGGTGGCCGGGCAGGGTGGCTTTGCGCTACCCCAGGCCCTGCCAGGCTGGTGGGGTTTGGGTGCCTTGATGTTTCTCTACGGCACAGCCTTCACCATCATGTTCACCGTGCTGCCCAGGCTGGGCGTGGCCGGCAATCTGGCCATCATGAATGTTGAGCCGGTTTTTGCGCTCGGTTTGGCCTGGGTAATTCTGGGGCAATCGATCGCGCTGGTGCAGGTTGGGGGCGCCTTTTTGGTGGTGGCCTGCGTCATGGTGCTGGGTTTGAGGCGGCGCTGAGGCGGAGCCTTATCGGGCTCAGAGACCTGGTCTAAGCGCGGTAGCGCTCCAGCACGGCACGGTCGACCTCGACGCCCAGCCCCGGCCCGTGGGGTATTTGCACCCAACCGCCCTGCTGGATGATCGGCTGGGTGATCAATTGCTGGCGAAAAGGGTGACTTGAGCGGTCGTATTCGAGCACCGGGCCCTGCGCAAACAGGGCGTGATGCGTGATGGGCAGTGCGGCAATCAGTTGCAGCGAGGCGGCTTGTGCAATCGCCGAGCCCCAAACATGCGGGTTGACTGCCACGCCATGGGCCTGTGCCAGGGCAGTGATGTGGCGCGCAGCGCTGAGGCCGCCGCAAGAGCCTAGATCTGGCTGTGCGATGTCGAGCGCATCGGCAGCCAGCAGCTCCCGGTAGCCATACAAAGTGTGCTCGTTTTCGCCACCGGCAATGGGCATGGTGAGCTTACTCCGCATTTCGGCGTAGCCCCGCAGGTCTTCTGGGGCAACCGGCTCTTCATACCAAAGCAGGTCGTAATCGGCTAGGGCCCGCCCCAGGCGCAGGGCATCAGCGCGGCCGTAGGCGTGGTTGGTGTCTACCATCAGGCGGATGCCCCGGCCTTCAATGGCCCGCCCGATGGCGGCCATGCAAGCGATATCGTCGGCAACGCCGTAGCCCAGTTTGACCTTCATCATCTTGAAGCCAGCTTCGCTGTGCTCGATGGCTTCGGCGGCCAAGCGCGCGGCCTCGCCTTGGCCTTCAATGCGGTAAAAGCCCGTGGCATAGGGCGCCACCTGGGTGCGAAAAGCGCCCCCCAGCAGGGCATACACGGGCACTCCATAAGCCTTGCCCGCGATGTCCCACAGCGCAATATCCAGCGCGCTGATGGCCGCCACCACCGAGCCCTTGCGCCCGTAGTCTCGAGTGGCGTGGTACATGCGGTGCCACAGCACTTCGGTGGCGAGCGGGTTGGCTCCCAGCAGCAGCGGCTTGAGCGCATGCTCGATCGCCGCTGCCGCTATTTCGGGCGGCTCCAGGCCCTGGGCAAAGGCCTCGCCCCAGCCGATCAGGCCGGCGTCGGTGAGAACCTCAACCAGGGTGGCGCTGCGCTGGCGCACCCAGCCTTGCGAGAACGCGAAGGGCTGGGCGAGCGCGCTTTTGAGCACATGTACCCTGATCTCGGTGATCTTGATGGGCAGCACCAGCCAGCCCTCAGCCGAGTCGCCGTTTGAGTTCGGGTGGGTTGAAGGATTTTTCGCGAAACTCCTCAGCACTAGCCGCAAATGTGACGCCCGCCAACTTGATCGCCGCGTTATCCACCTTGTCGATGGGTGTGTAGAAAGGGTGGTGGTGCTCGAGGTAGGGGTTGTTGCGGGCAGCGTTGTAGCAGTGCAGCACGGTCCAGCGGCGCTTGTCCGAGCGGTTTTGGTCTGAGCGGTGCAGCACATTGCTGTGAAAAAACAACCCATCGCCGGGTGCCATTTCGGCATGTTCGATGGGCATGCGCTTGAGGATTTCTTCTACCCGCCGGGGGTCGGCGCCCACCTGCTCGCCCGGCAGCACGCCGTGCTCAAGTCGGCCGCAATGGTGCGAGCCCCGAACCACCTGCAGGCAACCGTTTTCACGCGTGCTGTGGTCAAGCGCCACCATCACGCTGGCCATGTACGGAAATACACAGCCGTTGTGGTACCAATAGCCGTAGTCTTGGTGCCACTCCCAGGCGCCGCCTTCAAACGGCTCTTTGGCGGTTAGTTTGGAGTGGTAGTGGTAGACCTCGCCACCGAGCAGGTCCTCCATGGTGTCTACCACCCGATGCGAGCGGGCGGCCAGGCCGTAGACGCTGTCGCCGGGATGGTTCCAGGTGGCCATGCGGGTAGATTTGCCGCTTGAATCATTGCGGTCGTAGAGCCGGCTCTTCATGGCCGCGTCGTTTTCAATGGCAGTGCGCAGGATGGCGATTTCCTCGTCATCAAACAGCTTGCGAACCAGGATGTAGCCATCGTGCTCATAGGCAGCGCGCTGCTCGGCTGAAAGAATCGATCCGGACATGGCAAATCTCCCAAATAGACCATCATAAACCGCAAATAAACCGCAAGATGGGGCCGGCCAGCGCAAGCGTGGCCACGCCCCACCGTTTGCCGCAGGGCACGGGGCTTGGGTCTTGGTGCATACTTGGCGCCCCTGAGACAGGAGACAGCGCATGCAACTAACGCCTGAGCAACAGGCCCGCTTTGAGGACGAGGGCTATTTATTTTTCCCCGGCCTGTTCACAGCCGATGAAACCCGTACGCTGGCCCAAGCCGTACCCGAACTTTATGCCCGGCGCGAGGCTTACAACGTGCGCGAGAAGGGCCGGGATGCGGTGCGCACCAACTTTGCCGCGCACCTCTACAGCGAACCCTTTGCCAAACTCGCGCGCCACCCGCGCATGATTGAGCCGGTACAAAGTCTGCTGGGCGAACAGCTCTACATGCACCAGTTCAAGATCAACGGCAAGATGGCTTTTGAAGGCGATGTGTGGCAGTGGCACCAAGACTACGGCACCTGGCTCAATGACGACATGATGCCGACCGAGCGGGCCATGAACATCGCAATTTTTCTGGACGACGTGACCGAGTACAACGGGCCGCTGATGTTCATCCCCGGCAGCCACAAAAAGGGCGTGGTCGCTGCCAGCCATGATCTCAGCACCACCAGTTACCCGCTGTGGACCGTTGACAACGAGCTCATTCGCCAGCTTGTCGCGCGCGCCGGCGGCGCGCATGGCGGCATCGCCAGTCCCAAGGGGCCGGCTGGCTCCATGATCTTGTTTCATTCGTGCTTGGTGCACGCGTCGGGCAGCAACCTGTCGCCCTTCAACCGGGTGGCGGTCTACCTCAGCCTGTGCGCTGTCAGCAACCACATTCGGCGCCACAAGCGCCCCGAGTACATTGCCCACCGTGATTTCACGCCCATCACCTGCCTGCCCGATGACTGCCTGCTAAAACACTATGCGGTAGACCTGCCCTGGAAAAACGGCCTGCCAGCAAGCGCCCTGCAAACCTCCCTGGAAGAAATGGCCTGAGCGTCTGACGGCCGTTGGGGCCCAGCCAAGCTGGCAGCATCATGAACCTCTACACCAAACTGCAACAACGCGCATCAGAACAGCGTCCCGTGCGCATCGGCCTGATCGGAGCGGGCAAATTTGGCGCCATGTATTTGGCGCAGCTTCCCCGCACACCAGGCGTGCATCTGGTGGCGATTGCCGATTTGTCGCCCGACTTGGCCCGCACCAACTTGCGGCGCGTTGGCTGGGCGGATGCGCAAATGCAGGCGCCCTCAGCCCAGGCGGCGCTGCAAAGCGGGGCTACCTGGATCACCGAGGACTGGCAGGCGCTGGTGACCCATCCGCAGATCGACATCATTGTGGAGTGCACCGGCAACCCGGTGGCCGCCGTGGCGCATTGCCTGAAGGCGTTTGCTCACGGCAAGCATGTTGTCAATGTCACGGTGGAGGCGGACGCTTTTTGCGGGCCCCTGCTGGCGCGCAAGGCAGCGCAGGCTGGCGTGGTGTACTCGCTTGCTTTTGGCGACCAACCGGCCCTGATTTGCGACCTGGTTGACTGGGCCCGCACCTGCGGCTTTCCTGTGGTTGCGGCGGGGCGTGGGCACAAGTGGTTGCCCCATTTTTGCGAATCGACCCCCGAGACTGTTTGGGCCAACTACGGCTTGAGCCCGGAGCAGGCCGCGCGCGGTGGGCTAAACCCAAAAATGTTCAACAGCTTTCTGGACGGCTCCAAGCCCTCGATCGAGTCCACGGCTGTGGCCAATGCCACTGGGCTGACCGTGCCCAGCAACGGCCTGCTCTACCCGCCCGCCAGCGTAGAGGACATCCCCTTTGTCACCCGGCCCATTGAAGAAGGCGGCGTGCTTGAACGCAAAGGCATGGTCGAGGTGATCTCATCGCTGGAGGCCAATGGCCGAAAAATCCCCTATGACATCCGCATGGGGGTCTGGGTGACGGTGGAGGCCGAGACCGAGTACATCAAGAACTGTTTTGAAGAGTACAACGCACACACTGATCCCAGCGGGCGCTATTTCACCCTGTACAAGCGCTGGCACCTGATTGGCCTGGAGCTTGGGGTGTCGGTGGCGAGTGTGGCGCTGCGTGGCGAGCCCACTGGCGTGGCCACCTGTTGGAACGCCGATGTGGTGGCCACGGCCAAGAAAGACCTCAAGGCGGGCGACATGCTGGATGGCGAGGGCGGCTACACGGTGTGGGGCAAGCTGCTGCCAGCGCAAACCTCGGTGACCCAGGGCGGCCTGCCCCTGGGCCTGGCCCACCAGGTCAAGTTGGTGCGGGCGGTCAAAAAAGGCCAAAGCCTGAGTTGGGCCGACGTAGCCATTGATACCAGCACCCCGGCTTATCAGGTGCGCCGCGAAATGGAGGCCTTGTTTGCCCCAGGTGGCCAGGTGGGCTTGCCTGCATGAGCCTGCTTTTCTCCCCCTTGCAACTGCCCTCGCCGAGCGGCGGCTTGACGCTGACCAACCGCATCGTGATCGCGCCGATGTGCCAATACGCCTCGAAAGACGGCGCTGCAAACGACTGGCACCTGATGCACTGGGGCAACCTGCTCAACAGTGGCGCAGGCCTGTTGACCATTGAGGCGACCGCAGTATTGCCTACGGGCCGAATCACGCCCGGCTGCCTGGGCCTGTGGGACGAGCGCACCCATGCCGCACTGGCAGAGCACTTGCAACGGGCGCGCCAACTCGCGCCGCCCATGCCGGTGTGCATCCAATTAGCCCATGCAGGGCGCAAAGCCTCCAGTGCCCTACCTTGGCAGGGCGGCCAGTTGCTGGGCGCAGAAGCGGGCGGCTGGGTGCCGGTGGGCCCGTCGGCGCTGCCGCAATTGCCCGGTGAGCCGCCCCCCGCCGAGCTGAGCTTGGCGGCAATGGCCGAAATTCGCGAGGCCTTTGTGTTGGCTGCCAGGCGTGCGCAACGCATGGGTATCGAGGCGGTGGAGTTGCATGCCGCCCACGGCTACCTGCTGCACGAGTTTTTGTCGCCTATTGCGAACCAGCGCAGCGACAACTACGGAGGCAGCTTTGACAACCGCACCCGCTTTGTGCTCGAACTGTTTGCCGCCGTGCGCCAGGCCTTTGATGGCGTGCTGGGCCTGCGCCTCTCGGCCAGCGATTGGGTCGAGGGCGGCTGGGACCTGGCGCAAAGCACCGAGTTGGCGCTGCGCCTCAAGGCGCTGGGCTGCGACTTCATTCATATGTCGTCTGGCGGCGTGTCGCCCCAACAAAAAATCACCCTTGGCCCAGGCTACCAGGTGCCCTTCGCCCGGGCCATCCGACAGGCTAGTGGCATGCTGACAACCGCTGTGGGCCTGATCACCGAGCCAGCGCAGGCCGAAGCTATTTTGCAGGCTGGCGACGCTGACTTGGTGGCCCTGGCCCGTGCGTTTTTGTATCAGCCGCGCTGGGGCTGGCAGGCCGCCGCCGCGCTAGGCGGCACCCTGGCCGCCACCCCGGCCTACTGGCGCTGCCTGCCGCGCGAGGCGCAGGCGGTGTTTGGCAGGGTGTCGGTCGGCGCGCGCTGAGGCCTTCGCCCTCAGGGCTTGCGCTGCTCCAGTTTCAGGCCCCGGCCGGTGTTGAGGCGGAAGCCTTTCCAGTAAGTGTGGTCGCTTTTCAGGGTGCCATTGGCCTCGGCCGACCATTTACCGTCTTGCGCCTTCTCTACCAGGTTCAGGTAGCTGTCCATGGTGGCGTCGCTCTTGAGATGTTTGGCCAGAAAGGCAGTGACAAAGTGCTGCGCAACATTGTTCATGCGCACGTTGTCCCACACCGCATCGGTGTAATGCTCGCCGCAGCCCCAGGAGCCGTCGCCGCATTTGAGAGACTGCATTTCTTTGGGCGCGGGAATAGGCGCGCCAGCATTGTGGCCGGCGTTGTCATAGGTCAGCAGGTAGCGCGGCGCGTTAACGCTGCCCTCATAAATGTTGCGCACGCCCGGTGCGTAGCCCGAGGTGCTGTCCACACTGCCCGCCACATAAAACACCGGGGTCTTGATGCTGGCCAGACCGGCGGCATCCCAAAAGCCCGCGTTCCAGCCCCAGGGGGCAA
>CAMATS010000076.1 GCA_945861195.1 Rhodoferax sp. OV413 | reverse complement strand
AATACAGCATTCATGCGGTCGTACTGAGCCCGATAAATCAGGTTGCGGCCGCTACGCTCTTGAGAAATCAGATCGGCATGCATCAACTCTTTCAAATGGAATGAAAGCGTGTTTGCAGGCAGACCTAATTCTTCAGCAATCAATGCAGGAGTCAGTCCATCACGCCCCTTCACTACCAGTGAGCGAAAAATCTGGAGGCGGTTGGGCTGAGCCAGAGCAGCAAGTGCTTTGATGACGTGTTTATCTTCCATAATTCGACTGTATTGGAAATATATGACAGTTTAATGTCGCCGTTTGAATTTGGGTCGGTCAGCAGGTGGGACCGACACCTCACGAAGCTGCAAGAGCGGCTGTAGGAAGCACTGTTCGGAATTTTTAAAGTTTGGCCTTCAGCCGTAGCAACCAATCATTTCCTGGCACCTCCACTTTGACTGGCGAACCCCGACTGTCGGGCGGACCTGCGCCATGTACGGCGACTGGCATCAAGGTTGTGGCGTAGCTCGTCGCTTCGGCCAAACGCACAGAAATATTGGATTAAAGTGAGCTGACAAACACAGCGGCTTCCGGCCTCAACCGGGGCATCTTGCGCTTGGATACGGTACCCAGATTGATGAAGCACACCGCTTCCTCCCCATCTCGCAAGGCGAGCAAAGTGCGCATGCGCGGCGACTGCATAGCCTGACCGCTGGTCAAACCGCCACCAAAACCCATGCCGTGGGCGCACAGCAGCATGTTCTGGATGGCCGCTCCGAATGACACCATTCGCTCCAGCACCGGTACAGGCGGTTCAGCCGGCCCCAAGCGCGCGATCGCTGCGAGCAGGCATGGCGCGCGATGGGCCTTTTCACGTGCCGCTTCGATCTGTTCCAGACTGGCTCCAGTGTCGCGATCCAGCAGCGCCAAGGCGAAAACCTCGGCCAAATCCGCGCGCCGATGCTCGGGCACCAGCACCAAGCGCCAGGGGCAAAGCAAACCATGATCGGGGGCCGCAGCCGCAGCTTCAAAAACCGCACCAAGCTGCGACGCATCAGGACCGGGTTCAACCAGCCGTTTGGGCGAAATATTCTGACGTGAGGCGATCAAGGCCTGGACGAGACCCGGCTCCACTGGCAGCCCAATAATCTCACGGCCGCCATGTGAACGATCAGCGTCAAACCGGAAGTCGTGTTGCATAGCGACGACTCACACAGGCAGTGTTGACAGACTGTTGCGCAGGGGCGACGTTGGACGCCCCTGCAAACCGCTTCAGGCGAAGCGCCGATCTTTGAGCGAGATAGTGGACTTGTAGTCATCCACACTGCCCACACGCCGGATGCTGCCCCAGGTGCCTTTGTAGTAAGGCACCACGTTACGGTCGACCCAGTTGGTTACAACATCTCCATGCACGCCCTTGATGTAGCCAAAGAGCATGAAGGTTTGCCCTGCCTTGATGGATTTGAGCGGATAGGCCATCGCGTAGGTGCTGCCAAAGTCGTTAAAGACTTCCACCACATCGCCGCCGCTGACCCCGAGCTGGCTGGCGTCGCCCGGGTTCATCTCAATAAAGGCCATGGGCACCCTGTCACGCACAAAGCTGTTGTATTGGTCGTGGTAGGCGGTTTGCCAGACCTCGTTGGCGCGGCCGCCATTGATCCAGTACTTGTGCTTGGCCTTTTGTTCAGCCACAGTTTGAGGCAGACCGTTCCAGGGGGCGGGTTTGAATGTGGCACGGCCATCCTTGGTATCGAACTTACCATCGTCGTAGTGGATTTCGGTGCCTATCAGCTTGTCGCCGTCCACCCGCTTGATCGGCAACTGCACGCCATTGTTGCCCGCCTTGCGCAGTAGAGCGTAGGTGGCCAGATATCCTGTGTCGCCTCCCTGGCTGTCGATGGGGCCGACTCCGGGACGCCCGGCGCGGCGGAAACCATCATTAAAGGCGTCTTCCTCGGTCTTCCATTCAAAACCGTCAAAGCGCTTGGCCATCGCCGCATTGCCTTCACCTCGGTACAGGGCTTTGAGGGCATTGGCAATATCGGCGGCAATCAAACAGTCGGCTTTGGCTGTTCCCGGCGCGTCCATGAACTTTTCTGACAAACGCAAGCGGCGCTCGCCGTTCATTGACGTCAAATTGATCTCGCCCGGCTGGGCCGCTGGGAACATCAGGTGACAATCTTCTGCGATCGTCGTGGCATACAGATTCATAGACGCCACGAACATGCCTCCCTTGTTTTTGCAGGCGTCATAAATGACGTCGATCAACTCTGCCGTGCTTGCACCTTTTGCTCCTGCGATGGCTTCGTTCACGATACGCACCCGCCGCCGCAAAGCCACGCGGTGTTGCTCCGCGTTCAGTGTGGTCTGGAAGGGGTTGGTGCCCCACAAGGTGTACATCAAGCCCTTGCCATTCATCACTTCCTGGTCGATGTAAATCTTTTTGTCACCAGGGTATGGTGGACGGGTGTAGCCCTCCTGGTGTCCGCCCAAGCGGCACACGCCAGTACCACGGCGGCCCACGTTTTGTGTTGCCAGCACCAAGCCCACCAGCGCACTCTGGATGACGTAGTTGTCGTTGCCCCAGATGATGCCCTTTTCATAGGCATGGAAGGTGCGGGGACGATGGCCCGAAGCTTTCGGCTTGTAGGCCCATTCGGCCGTCTGTTTGAGCTTGCTAATCGATATACCTGTGGCTTTTGAGCCGTCTTCCAGCGACATCTGATTGGTCTTCACGGCGGCGTCAAAGCCAGAGGTGTGCTTGGCAATAAAGTCTTTGTCATGCCAGCCCTGCGCCACTACATAGGTGAACAGGGTGTTGAACAAAGCGGTATCCGAGCCGGGTTCGATATCCAGGTGCAATACGTTGGCCTTGCCCGCCACCTGCTCGCAAATCGCCACCGTCGCGGTCCGACGGGGATCCACGATGATGACCTTTGCCGCTTCAGCCGTTTCGCCTGGGAAGCGTTTTTTCTTTTTATCGACGCTGCTGCCATTGAGGTTGGGAACCCAGTGGTTCAGGAAGTAATTGGACTGGGTTTCATAGGGGTTGGCACCGGTACAAATAATGGTGTCTGCCAGCTGCGCGTCTTCATAGCTGTTGTTCAGCTCACCCACGCCCATGTCGCGGGTGGCGTGGCATTCGGAGTTGTAGGCTGGCCGGTTGTGGATGCGCACCATGGGCGTCTGCAACGCGCTGAACATCAGCTTGCCGGTGCCCCAGGTGTTTTCAAAGCCACCACCTGCGCCGCCATGGTCGAAGCAGTCGTAGAACAAGCCATCAGGGCCGTCTTTGTCTAGTATTTTTTTGGTCAAACCGGCGTAAAGGGCCATCGCATGATCCCAGCCGGTATCAAACCACTGGTCGCCCCGATAGATACGGGGGGTTTTCAAACGGTCTTTTGTCATGCCGTCGTGGGCATACATGTAGGACGCCATCTTGCCGCCCCGGGTGGATGACAGACCGCTGTTGACCACGCACCCCTTGTCAGGAACGATCATGATGTTCCAGCGCTTGCCCGCTTTATCGGTAATGGTGTTGGTCATCGCCTTGGTCATGGTGATGGCCATGGGCGGAACCTGGCGGGTGAAATCCACGCCCAATGCGTTTTGACTGGCAGCACGGCCGCCTTCGGTGTTGGCATCCCACTTGTACACGTGATAGCCGCAGCCCACGATGCAAAAGTGGCAGGTCATATTGCTTTTCTGGGCCTTGGCCGGCGGCAACGCAATGCGATCATTGATGGTGGTTGACATGGTGCGCTCCTTAGAGAATGTTGGACTGACGGCCGTAGATCAGACCGTCGACACCGGCGGCATGCACCGAATCGGTTTTCGGGTCGTACTCAAGCTTGATCTGGGGCAAGTTCTCGGTGGCCTGACCACAAATCATCTGGCCGTTGCGCTCGGGGTCGAACATCGAGAAATGGCAGTTGCATTTGAAGATGCGACTGTCGCCGTCGTAAGCGACCGGGCAACCCATATGGGTGCATAAGGAGCTGTAGGCAACGATATCGCCGTTGGGTCCCACGCCGCCCGGGACTGCGCTACCCATGCGTATGGCGTAGCAGGGCGAACTGGCGTCTGGGTAGTTGAATGCCACCGCCTGGTTCAACGGCATTTTGTTCACGATGCCGACTGCCTTCTTGGGGTAGGGCAAGGCCATGCTGCCTGCCGCCGCCGGTGCCGCCGCATTGGCGTTGTGGATCGGGATAACCGCTGCCCCCATGGCTACTGCTGCGGTACCGCCCGATTGCAAAAAAAACCTTCGGCCTAGTTTTACGTCTTCCATCGCGCCACCTCTTGATTGGTTAATGACTGCAACACCTATGCAAAGGTCACGCCAAGTCAGCTTCCGAATGAAATCAACCACTTAGAAATTACCGATTGACGAAACGTTCTTATTTGGTAACATCAAAAACAGAGGCTGGTTACTTTTTCGTAACAACAGGAGGCACCTTATGAACCGCAGAAACTCGGTGCGGGCGCTGCTGGCGGGCACCTACATGGTGGCCAGTAAGCCCTTGCAAGCGGCCCAGCCGGGCTTGCGTATTGGCCTGACCCCAGTCATCCTGGCAGACCAGGTCGCGTTTTTGTCGCGCTGGGGACGCTATTTGCAAGCCACCGTAGGCTGCCCGATTGACTTTGTCGCCCGCGAGTCCTACCAGCTCATTCTGGACATGTTGTTTTCCGAACAAATTGACGCCGCTTGGATATGCGGTTATCCCTTTGTCCGGTATGAATCCTCGCTAGCCCTGCTCGCTGTCCCCACGTATGCCGGCCAACCAACCTACCAGGCCTATCTGATCCGACCGCGCAAGCCCGGTGCGGTGGTGCGCGGCTGGGCTGATTTGCGGGGCAAGGTCCTGGCTTATTCCGATCCGCTGTCCAACTCAGGCTGGCTGGTGGCACAAGCAGAGCTGACCAAGGCCGGGGTGAAAGTGACTGAACTCAAACGAACATTTTTTGCGCACGGGCATCGCAATGTGGCAGAAGCTGTCGCAGCGCAACTCGCCGACGCAGGCTCAATCGACGGCTATGTCTGGGACACGATGCGCCAGCAGGGGATGAATGCAGTATCACAAACCGAGGTCGTTTGGCGGTCGGAGTACTTTGGTTTCCCTCCCTTAGTGAGCAAACGTGGAAATCGCCACCCCTATCGCGAAGCACTGCTCCAGGCACTACTTGGCATGGCACAAGACACGGCAGGCGTTGAGCTGCTGTCCGCCTTGAACCTAAGCGGCTTTACCTCAGGCGGCGCACACATCTACGAATCCATACGCAAGCAAGCGCGCAGCGTGGCCGCCAGTGGCGTGAGCGTCTGAATGCTGCGTCGCCTACCCTACCGCGTGCAGGTCCCCTTAGGACTGTCAGTTGCCGTCCTAGTTACTGCTTTGCTGGTCACTGGCGTCTCGGCACGCATATCCACCACCAACGCGCGGGCCCAAACCCTCGCTACGCTGGAGCGGGCGGTGGTTTTGCTGGTGGCACAGGCCAAGCCACTACTCGCAGCAGAGGACACTTGGCGGATGTTCGCCTTGCTGCGCGACACCGCAGCGCTGGTGCCGGGAACGCTGGCAGGGCATGCCCGCCTGGCGGTGCTCGATACCAAGGGGGATGTGTTCGCTGCATCCGACCCGACCCGTCTCGCCACGGCACAAAGTCTGCTCGGTCAGACCTGGCATGGACAGCCGCTGCCGCCTGCGGCGAATAGCATGCGCCCTCAGCGTCTGAACCTGAGTGACGGTGCCTTCCTGTTGCTCGAACCCATCCTGAGCGAGGACGGTCAGGTAGTCGGCCACGTGTTCATCGAAGTGGATGCTTCCGTATTCGAACCGGATTGGTACGCCTTATCAACCACCGCGCTAATTGGCATGGCCCTGGCCGCCCTGTTGCTGGTCCCGCTGGGCTGGCTGGTCGGCAAGCGCATGACCCGCCCGGTGGCGCGGCTCATCAGTTTCATTGAGCGCATTGGTCATGAGCCTGCTCAGACGCTGCGCGGCTCCGTTCCCCGTACAGCCGACCCAGAGCTCGGGCGGATTGCCCACGCCGTGACCGAGCTGGTAGAGGCGTTGGAGCAGCGCGCAAAGGCCGAAGCCCGTGCCCTTTCCGCGGAACGCCTCGCAGCAGTAGGACGTATGACGGCGGCCGTGGCGCACGAAATCAACAATCCGCTGATGGGCTTGTTAACTGCCACCCAAACGGTTCGCCTGCACGGTGACAACACCCCGATACGTGAGCGGACCGTGGATGTTCTGGACCGTGGCTTGCAGCAAATCCGCACCACGCTCGCCGCGCTACTGCCGCAGGCCCGCATCGAGGACCGCCCCCTAGAGCCGAGCGATCTTGACGACGTGATGGCATTGGTCCAGGCGGCGGCCCAAGCCCAATCGACCGACCTGGCTCAAAGCATTGAAATCGACTCGGCGTTGCGCGTACCCTCTTCACCGCTGCGCCAGGTAATGCTCAACCTGCTGCTCAACGCGATCAAAGCAGCGGGCCCACATGGACGGGTGCTGGCCATCTTGAAGGCCGACGCGCAACGAGTGCAAATTTCAGTTCTGAATTCTGGCAAACGCCTCCTTGCGGAGCGCTTTGAGGCGGTGCTGGAATCAGAAAGTGGCATGAATCCCCACGGTTTCGGCCTCTGGGTGTGCCGCGAACTGGCCAACCATTACCGTGGCGGATTTGAACTCGACACCAGCAACAGCGAAGGCACACGGCTAGTTTTTTGGCTACCCAACCGCGAACTGCCTGCCAACCCCCTATGAACCCTTTGCTACTTATCGAAGACGACGCCATCGTGGGCGAGTCGCTCGCGCAACGCCTGGAAATTGAAGGCTTTCACGTGCATTGGGCTCGCAGCCTGGCGCAGGCGAAGACCCACATCACCAACCCTTTTTGCGCCGTGATCAGCGATGTGCGACTGCCCGACGGTCTGGCGACCGACTGGTTCCTGGGGCTACAGGCTGCGCAACGCGCAAGCCCCTGGTTCTTTCTCACCGGATATGGGAGCGTGAATGACGCCGTCAGCGCCATCCGCGCCGGCGCACGCGAGTACCTGACCAAGCCTTTTGATATTGAGCAACTCATCCGGTTGCTGCACGATGCGCTGGTGACTGCGCCCAAACCCGACGACACAGCAGTTTTGGGCATATCCGCTGCCATGCGCAAAGTCGAAGCGATAGCGCGCAAGGTCGCGCAGCAACGCGTTTCGGTCTTGATCAGCGGCGAGTCTGGCGTGGGCAAGGAAGTGGTGGCCACCATGATCCACGGACTTGATCCGCGCAGTAACAAGCGTGAATTTATAGCCGTCAATTGCGCCGCGATTCCAGAAACCATGCTGGAGGCAGAATTTTTTGGCTATGAAAAAGGGGCGTTCAGCGGGGCTTCGCGGCAACACAAAGGTTATCTGGAACGGGCCGACCACGGAACACTGTTTCTCGACGAAGTTGGAGAACTACCAGCGACCATGCAAGCCAAACTACTGCGTGCCCTACAGGAAAAAAGCTTTTTCCGGCTGGGGTCTGAGCGCATCACGCGCAGCGATTTCCGCATCATCGCAGCGACCAACCGCGATCTTTATGCCGACATGAATACGGGCAGCTTTCGAGAAGACCTTTTTTACCGGTTGGCCGTCATCCGGATTGACCTCCCGCCGCTGCGCGAACGCCCTGATGACATCCGCTGGCTGACCGAACGCATGCTTGCTGCACTGGTGGTGGAACAAGGGCGGCCGCTGGCTATGTCGGAGCTTTTTTTACGCGACGTGATGGCGCGCAGCTGGCGCGGTAATGTGCGCGAATTGCGCTCCTATTTGGAGCAAGCCGTCATCATGAGCGACGTAGGAGTTCTCGACGATCCCCTGCCCAGCAACGCAGAACCGCAACGCACGACCAAACCGGACACCCATCCAATCGTCTCTCTGCAGGCGATGGTCGAGGAGACCGAGCGCAAGCACATCCAAAGAGCCCTCAAACGCTGCGAAGGAAGCGTCAGCAAAACTGCCGATTTACTGGGTATTTCCCGTAAAACACTATGGGAAAAAATGAAACGCTTGGTGATCACCTCCGGGCGCACAGATGGGTAGCGCCAATCTACAGGCATGCGGCCCCGCCGCACGGCCAACGGCCAACGGCTAATGCCCACCTCCAGCCAGCCGACACCAACCACCCTTGATGGCATCGGCAAACGCCATCGAGCGGTGCCAGGGCAGCTTGTTGGCATCGCTCACATACTTCATCAACTTGGTCTTGATCTCGGCGAGTGCCTCGTCGTCCTTCTCCCGCGGCAATATCTTGTAGTCCACCCGGGTGCGACGCTCCGTGCCGATGAT
>CAMATS010000075.1 GCA_945861195.1 Rhodoferax sp. OV413 | reverse complement strand
GCTCTCGCAGCGCGGCTTCCAACCTGCTGCGCTTGCTGAACCTGGCCGAGCCGGTGCAGACCATGCTGATGGCCGGCGACCTGGACATGGGCCATGCCCGTGCTCTGCTGGCCTTAGACCGTGCCGGCCAGATTACCGCGGCGAACCAGATCACGGCCAGAAAAATGTCTGTGCGGGAAGCCGAGAGCCTGGTGAAAAAGCTCAGCGCAGAATTTAACCTGACCTCGGCCAAGCCCAAAAAAGAAAAATCGCGCGACCTCAAGCGGCTGGAGGACGAGTTGTCAGACCTGCTGGCCGCGCAGGTCGAGGTGCGGATCAAAAAACGACTCAAACGTGCCGGCCGGGTAGAAGAAATGGGCGAGCTCAGCATACAGTTTGGCTCGCTCGAGGCCCTCAACGGGTTGATTGACCGCCTGCGTGGCAGCAGCTAAAGCGCCGCGGTCTGGCCCCAGAGCAGTATGCGACCACGCTTGTTTTGGCCCCTCTCAGCCCTGCTGGCCTGGGCAGGTGCCTGGGCGCTGTTTTGGACTTTGCGTGCTGCCGGCGCTTCGGCGCTAGCCGCCTTGGTTGCGGGCACCGTTTTGGGCGTGGTGTGCAGTGTTTGGGGCGGCTCCTGGTGGCGGCGCAGCCTGATCGGGCTGGGCTTTCCGCTCTCGCTGGCACTCTCGGGAGTGGTCGCCCTGCCGGCCTGGGCCTGGCTGCTGCCGCTGCTGCTGTTGCTGCTGGTTTACCCGATCAACTCCTGGCGCGATGCGCCACTGTTCCCCACGCCTCATGGCGCTCTGGACAAGTTGGCGGACCTAGCCCCCTTGCCGCTCGGCGCCCGGATGCTTGACGCGGGCTGCGGCCTGGGGCAGGGCATGCAGGCGCTGCGCCGGGCTTATCCGCGGGCAGATGTGCACGGCCTTGAATGGAGCCGGCTGTTGCGCCTGCTGTGCGCCTGGCGCTGTCCGTGGGCAACTGTGAGGCAGGGCGACATCTGGCGGGCCGACTGGTCTGGCTATTCGCTGGTTTACCTTTTTCAGCGGCCCGAAAGTATGGCCCGCGCCCTGGCCAAAGCACGCGCTGAAATGCGCCCTGGCGCCTGGCTGGTGAGCCTGGAATTTCCGGTCGCCGGTGAGGCGCCAACTGGCCGGCTCGAGGGCGTGCAGGGTCGGCCAGTCTGGCTGTACCAGATGCATTAAACCGAGATTGTTCATTAGGCGCACCTGCGGTGCTGTTTGGATGCAGGCGGCGCAATTCGAGGCCGGCACACCCGCAGCAGCGCAGGGCACCGGTGCGAAAGCAACTCGCGCATTGGACGCTCAGGGTCGGCGCCGCTAAGATCAAAGTTGACACAATCCGCCAAGGACCGATGTGAATTTACAAGATTGGCTGGGCCGCAGCGAGACGGTCCATGACACTGCCACCGCCACCCCGTTTGCCGCCCTGACGGTCATCCTGGATTGGCCGCCGGGCGGGCTAGCCCAGCGGCCAGCCGAGGGCACGCCGCTACCGCCGCTGTGGCATTGGCTTTATTTCTTGCCGATGGACCGGCAGTCGGAGATCGGTGTGGACGGCCACGCCAAGCGCGGCGGCTTTTTGCCGCCGGCGCCACTGCCGCGCCGCATGTGGGCGGGCAGCGACTTTGCCTTTCATGAGCCACTGCGGGTGGGCGATGCCCTCTCACGCACTTCGACCATCGTCGATATCAAAGAAAAAACTGGGCGCACTGGCGGACTGTTGTTTGTGCGGGTGCGCCATGAAGTTCGCCGTCAGGGCCAGCGAGCCGTGGCGCTGACCGAACACCACAACATCGTCTACCGCGGCGCAGCCACGCCGGACGATGTGGCGCCGCAGCCCGTGGCCGCGCCGGCGCAAGCGGCCTGGACGCGGCGCATCGTGCCTGACGAGGTGCTGCTGTTTCGCTATTCGGCGCTGACCTTCAACGGCCACCGCATTCACTACGATCGCAAGTATGTCGCCGAGGTCGAGGGCTACCCTGGCCTGGTCGTGCACGGCCCGCTGATTGCCACGCTGCTGATGGACTTGTTGCGCCACCAACTGACGGGTGCGACCGTGCTGTGCTTTGAGTTCAAGGCAGTGCGCCCGACCTTTGACACCCATCCTTTCTCCATTCATGGTGAGCCCGCTGCCCACGGCAAGACGGTTCGACTGTGGGCGCAAGACCACGAAGGCTGGCTGACCATGGAGGCGGTCGCCACACTGGCCTGAGCCGGCTCAAACCAAACAAAAACCGAACCAAACAAAAACCGAACCGAAAGCACATATGCAACCCCTCAAGGGCATCACCGTTGTCAGCCTGGAGCACGCGATTGCCGCGCCCTTTGCCACGCGCCAGCTCGCCGATATGGGCGCGCGCGTGATCAAAATAGAGCGCCCGGGCGAGGGCGACTTTGCGCGCGGCGATGACGCGCGCGTCAAGGGCCTGTCCTCGCGCTTTGTCTGGACCAACCGTTCCAAGCAGAGCCTGACCCTGGACATCAAGCATGAAACTGGGCAAACGCTTCTGATGCGCCTGATTCTCGAAGAGGCAGACGTGGTGGTGCAAAACCTGGCGCCCGGGGCGGCCACGCGGCTGGGTCTGTCGTATGAAGCCCTGTCCAAAATCAAGCCCAGCATCATCGTCTGCGACATCTCCGGCTACGGCAGCAACGGCCCGTACCGGGACAAAAAAGCCTATGACCTCCTGATCCAGAGCGAAGCCGGTTTTGTGTCGATCACCGGCACGCCCGAAACACCTGTCAAGGCCGGCAACTCGATGGCCGATATTGCTGCTGGCATGTACGCCTACACCAACATCCTCGCTGCGCTGATGCACCGCCAGCAAACCGGCGAAGGCCAGCGTATTGACATCTCGATGCTGGAGTCCTTGACCGAGTGGATGAGTTACCCGCTGTACTATGCCTTCGAGGGCGCTGCGCCGCCGCCTCGCACAGGTGCCAGCCATGCCACCATTTACCCCTATGGCCCGTTTGCCGCCGGTGACGGCAAGAGCGTCATGCTGGGTTTGCAAAACGAGCGCGAGTGGACAATTTTTTGCGACAAGGTCTTGCTGCAGCCCGAGCTGGCCAGCCAGGCGCGCTTTGCCAGCAACGCCAAACGCAGCGCCAACCGTGCAGAGCTGTCAGCCCTGATCTTGACGGCCTTTGCCAGCTTGACGGCGGTGCAAGTGGCCGAGCGCCTGGAGGCCGCGGGCATAGCCAACGCCCAGGTCAACACCATGACAGAGGTCTGGGCGCATCCACAGCTCAAGGCGCGCGGGCGCTGGCGGCAGGTGCAGACCCCGGCCGGTGCGGTGCCTGCGATGCTGCCGCCGGGCTCGTGGCAACACGGCGAGCCGCGCATGGACGCGGTGCCAGCGCTGGGCCAGCACACCGATGCGATTTTGAGCCGTTACGGCTACAGTGCGCAAGCCATTGCGGCGCTACGCGAACAAGGCGTGGTGTGATCATCTGCAGGCCAAGCAGTCCAAGCTTAGATGATCCTCATGCGTCAGCAAGATGGCCGCCCGCCTGCTTTTAGCCGACGTTGCGCACCACACCATCCACCCGCGCCGCTGCCCGGACCCGCACCAGGTCGTCCAGCAGCTCGTCCACCCAGCGGGAAAAATCAAGGTGTGCAAAGTGCTGCTGGTAGATCCGGGCAAAGTAAGGCGTGGTCCGGGCCCACTGCAGCAAGGCTTGGGCTTCCATGCTTTGCTGCTCTAGCAGCTTGAACTTGAGCAAGACCTTGACGCCATGGCGCAGGTGTCGTGCTGGCTCTGCCACAAAACCCTGCAGACGGGCCCGGGCATAGGTCAGGGCGGCGGCGAGGTCGGCAAAAGCCGGGCCATGCCCCGGAATCACAACCGCCGGGTTCAGCGCCTCAATCACATCCAGGGTGTTGGCTACGGCATCAAAGGCCTGCACACCCTCGAGCTCGGGAAAGACCACGCCAAAGCCCCGCTTCCACAGGGCGTCGGCCGACAGCAGCACCCGCGCCACCGGCTCAAACAACACCACCGAGTGGGTGTCATGGCCAGGCGCGGCATGCACCTGCCACAAGCGCTCACCCAGCTGCACCTCGCTGTCCGGCTGCAGCAGCGCATCAAAGCCAAATTGCGGGCAAGTTTGGCCGGTAGGCGCGTAGGTGAGAGCGTCTACATCCCAGAGCCGCACCGACTCAGCCAGCCCAGGGGGTATGGCGGTGCGCAGGGCCGGATACCGGCTTTGCAAGGTCGCGTTGCCGCCGCAGTGGTCGCTGTGCAAATGGGTGTTGAGCAACTGGTCCAGCGGTCGTCCGCCCAGGGCCGCCCCGACCAGCGCCAGGGTTTGCGGCGCATGGGTGGCGTAGCCGCTGTCGACCAGGGCCGTGCTGTCCTGTCCGAGCAGCAGGACATTGTTTGAGGACAGCCAGCCGCGTTCGAACAGCAAGATATCGCTTGGCAGTGCGCTGGGCTGCATAGTGGCTTGAGAAAACCGCCTTGGGTGTTGGGTCGCGCAGAATGAATAAGAGTGATTGCCGCCGCAGCGACATTTCATCACATCAAAGCCCAGGCTCAGAATGCCCATGGCGTTGTTGCACGGATGTTCGTCGGCAGCCTGATAGGCTCGTCGGCCCTGATCAAGCCGTGGCGGGATAAGCCGCATTGGAGTTGGGTTAACCTCGCCTTCAGCATGATCCATGCACCAACGCCATTCGCAAGCCTATGCCCGACGCAGCCGTGTTGCAGCGCTTGGCCAAGGCACTGGGGCCCTGGTTGAAGTAGCGCCCCCGGTGGGCGGGGGGGCGCAAGCTGCCAAGCGCGTAGACTCGCCACTCACCAAAATAAGGCCCCCATGTCTGCCCTTTCACCCCCCGAGGCGGCTTGCTCGGCTGCTGTTCAAGACGAGCTTTTGGCTACGTTAGAGCTTCAGCGCACTGCCTATTTGGCCCACCCGGTACCGAGTTTTCAGGAACGCAAGGCAGACCTGCTGCAGTTGAAAAAATACCTGCTCGAGCACAAGCCTGGCATTGTTGCGGCCATCTGCGCCGACTATGGCCACCGCTCCCGCCACGAAACCCTGCTGGTTGAGCTCCTGCCAGTGGCAGGCGAGGTGGACCATGCCTTGAAACACCTCAAAGCCTGGATGCGGCCACAAAGGCGAGGCGTCGATCTCAGGAATTTTTTGGGTGCCCGTAACCGTGTGGTGCCCCAGCCCCTGGGGGTGGTGGGTTGCATTGTTCCGTGGAACTTTCCGATCAACCTCTCGTTTGCGCCGCTGGTGAGTATTTTTTCGGCAGGCAACCGGGCGATGGTGAAAATGTCGGAAAACTCGCGCCACCTGTGCCAGTACCTGATGCAAACCATACCGGCTTATTTTCCCCGGGACAAACTGGCATTTTTTGACGAAACCGGCGGCGTGGGGGTGGCCTTCTCGCAGCTCAAGTTTGACCACCTGTTGTTTACCGGCTCCGCTGCCACCGGCCGCGCCGTGATGGCCGCAGCGGCGCAAAACCTGTGCCCGGTGACGCTGGAGCTCGGGGGCAAGACGCCCGCCATACTGTGCGACGACTTTCCGCTGCGCAAAGCCGCTGAGCGACTGATGTTTGTCAAATGCCTGAATGCCGGACAAATTTGCCTCACGGTTGACCACCTGTTTCTGCCGGCTGGCAAAACCGCCGAGTTTGTTGCCCTTGCCAAGGAGATTGTTCTGCAGCGCTACCCATCGCTGGACTCGCCCGACCTGAGCGCCATCATCGATGCACGCTCTTTCACCCGGCTCACCGATGCGCTCCAGCAGGCCCGGGCGCAGGGTGCGCAGTTGGTGCAGCTGATCCCTGGCCAGCCCTGGGATGCTGCGAGTCGAAAAATCGCCCCGCATATCGTGATCAATGCGCCCCCCGACAGCGTCTTTCATACCCGCGAAATTTTTGGCCCCATCCTGCCGATCCTCGAGTACGGCAGCCTGCAAGAGGTGGTCGCGCAGATCAACCGTGGCCCGCGGCCCCTGGCCATCTACCCCTTCAGCAATGACGGGAAAACCGTTCAAATGCTGCTCGAGCGGGTGATGTCGGGTGGTGTTTCGGTGAACGACGCGCTGTTCCACGCCGGGCAGACAGACCTGCCGTTTGGCGGTGTGGGTGAAAGCGGCATGGGCCATTACCATGGCAGAGAGGGTTTCAACACCTTCTCCAAGCTGCGCCCGGTGTTCTACCAAGCAGGCTTCAGTGCGCTCAAATTTCTGTGGCCACCTTATGGCAAGTTCGCCACCAAATACCTGGATTTTTTTACTCGATGAGCCCCCGGCCTGCGCTTGCCCCTGCGCTCGCCCATGCGCTTACACATGCGCTTACCGGTGGTGGCGAGCAGTTGCAATCCCTTGTTTTCCCCTACCAGCGCTCGCCAGACCAAGACGCCGCTGGTCGGGTAGGGCATACCATGGTGATCGTCGGCGCCGGCCCGGTTGGCCTGACGCTGGCCATCGACTTGGCGCAAAGAGGCCAGCCGGTTGTACTTCTGGACAATGGCGCCGGCTTGTCCAGCGGATCGCGTGCCCTGTGCTTTGCCAAGCGCACGCTGGAAATCTGGGACCGGCTGGGCGTCGGCCAGGCGATGGTCAACAAGGGTGTGTCCTGGAGCCTTGGCAGAGTTTTCTTCAAGGACCAGCAGGTTTATCAGTTCGATCTTTTGCCGGAAGACCAGCATGCGCGCCCGGCCTTCATCAACCTGCAGCAGTATTACTGTGAAGCCTATCTGGTCGAGCGTGCGCTGCAGCTGCCACTCATAGACCTGCGTTGGCATAACCGGGTCAGCGGTTTGTCGGTGCAGGCAGACCGAGCCCTGTTGACGGTCGAGACGCCCGACGGCGCCTACGATCTGGCGGCCGACTGGCTCGTGGCCTGCGACGGCAACCGCTCGACTCTGCGCGCGCTGATGGGGCTCCAAAGCCGCGGGCGGGTGTTTCAAGACCGCTTTTTGATTGCTGACGTGAAAATGAAAGCGGATTTTCCGACCGAGCGCTGGTTCTGGTTTGACCCGCCTTTTCACCCCGGCCGAAGTGTGCTCCTGCACCGCCAACCCGACAGCGTTTGGCGCATAGATTTCCAGCTCGGCTGGGACGCGGACCCGGAAGAAGAGAAAAAACCCGAAAACATCATGCCCCGCATCCAGGCGCTGTTGGGCCCGCAGCGGCAGTTCACGCTGGAGTGGGCCTCGGTCTACACCTTTGCCTGTCAGCGCATGGACCAATTCATCCACGGCCCCGTGCTTTTTGCCGGTGACAGCGCCCACGGGGTTTCGCCCTTTGGTGCGCGTGGCGCCAACAGCGGCGTGCAGGACGCCGACAACCTGGGCTGGAAGCTTGACTGGCTGCTCAAAGGCCGGGCCGGCCCAGCCCTGCTGCACAGCTATGCCACAGAGCGCGAGTACGCCGCCGATGAAAACATTGGCCATTCCACCCGAGCCACCGATTTCATCACGCCCAAGAGCCCAATCAGCCAACTGTTTCGGGATGCTGCGCTGCACTTGGCCCGGGAGCACCCGTTTGCCCGCCGCCTGGTTAACAGCGGCCGGTTGTCGGTGCCCGCCATATTGGTCCACTCGCCCTTGAACACGCCCGACCGGGACGCTTTTGACAGCCAGCAGGTGCCGGGCGCCGCGCTCACCGATGCACCCGTGCAGCGGGCCAATGGCCAGGCCACTTGGCTGTTGCGCGAGACCGCAGCCGACTTCACCCTGCTGGTGTTTGGCGCATTGCCGGCCTGGGCGCACCAGCTGCCCCATGTCAGCCCCCTGTCGATTGGCCAAGACCTGATCGACAGTCAGGGCCTGGTAGCCCGGCGCCTGGGCGCCAAGCCAGGCAGCGCTTACCTGATTCGCCCAGACCAGCATGTGGCAGCGCGCTGGTGGTCGCCCAGCGAAGCCCTGGTGCGCGCGGCCCTCGCCACGGCAACAGCGCAGGCCAGCGCAAAAGAGCCGATGAAGCCGGCGATTCGTACCCCTTGACGGGTTGGCCGCAGGCAAAATAATCAAACCAGCAGAGACCCCACAAACCATGCTCAACATCCAGGCCACAGCCCTGCCCTACGACGAACTCTATGAGGCCCTGATCCAGGCGCACGAGGGCCTGAGCATCGAGCAAAGCCATGCCATGAACGCCCGCTTGGTACTGCTGCTGGCCAACCAAATCGATGACCTGGGCCTGTTCAAGGAGGCGTTGGTGGCCGCTCGGGGCAGCGCCTAGGGTTTAACCGAGATTGTCCATAAGGCGCACCTGCGGTGCTGTTTGGGTGCAGGCGGCGCATTGGCGGTCATTTTCGCCCTTCTTCGTTGTCCATAGCCCAAGCTATGGACGCCTCAGTCAGGACAA
>CAMATS010000074.1 GCA_945861195.1 Rhodoferax sp. OV413 | reverse complement strand
TGGTCGATTGGCTGACCGAGAGTGCCCAGGGCGTGGTGCGTTTCCAGGGCGGTCATAACGCTGGGCATACCCTGGTGATCAATGGCGTCAAGACTGCCCTGCACTTGATTCCCAGCGGCATCATGCGCCCTGGCGTCAAGTGCTACATTGGCAATGGCGTGGTGCTGTCGGCGGCCAAACTGTTTGAGGAAATCGAAGGTCTGGAGCGGGTTGGTGTTGAGGTGCGTGGCCGTTTGCGCATCAGCGAGGCCTGCCCGCTGATCCTGCCCTTTCATGTGGCTCTTGACCTGGCGCGTGAGGCGGCGCGAGAAAAGGGCGGTAATGCCAAGATCGGCACCACCGGGCGGGGTATCGGCCCGGCCTATGAAGACAAAGTTGCCCGACGCGCGCTGCGCGTACAGGACCTCAAGCACCCCGAGCGCTTTGCACACAAGCTACGCGAACTGCTTGGGCTCCACAACCATGTGCTGAGCACCTATTTGGGTTCCACCAATTTTGATTTCGGCCCCACCCTGCAAGCCTATCTGCGGGCTGGCCGGCTGGATTTTGATGCGGTCTTTGGCGAGGCCATGCGCCACGCCGAGCTGCTCAAGCCGATGATGGCCGATGTGTCACGCGAACTCAATGAGGCGCACCTGAAGGGCGCCAACCTGCTGTTCGAGGGCGCCCAGGGCACCCTGCTCGATGTTGACCACGGCACCTACCCCTATGTCACCTCCAGCAACTGCGTGGCCGGCAATGCCTCCGCTGGCGCCGGCGTGGGGCCCGGCATGTTGCATTACATCCTGGGCATCACTAAGGCCTATTGCACCCGGGTTGGCGGGGGACCCTTTCCGACCGAGCTCGATTGGGAAACGCCGGGTACGCCGGGCTACCACCTGAGTACCGTGGGGGCTGAAAAAGGCGTGACGACCGGGCGCAGCCGGCGCTGCGGTTGGTTTGACGCTGCGCTGCTCAAGCGCTCGGCCCAGGTCAATGGCCTGAGTGGCCTGTGCATCACCAAGCTCGATGTGCTGGACGGCCTGCCCGAGTTGCTGCTGTGTACCGGCTACGAGCTCGATGGTGAGCGCACTGACATCCTGCCGATGGGCGCCGAGGACATCAGCCGTTGCAAGCCGGTTTATGAAACGCTTGAGGGCTGGAGTGGCAGCACGGTCGGTGTCACGCAGTTTGAGCGCTTGCCGATGCAAGCACGTTTTTATCTACAACGTATTGAGCAAATCACTGGCGTACCCATTCATATGGTGTCAACCAGCCCGGATCGTGATCACACCATCATGATGCGCCACCCCTTTCTGGCCGATTGAGCCCGATGCCAGCCCTGCCAATTCAACCGGTGCCCGCGGCGGCGGGGTCGGTCCTGCGCCCTTGCCACGTCATGAGGCCCGCCCAGGCCCGGTTTTCTCGAGTGCCAAAAAGAGGTTTATTTTTATGAATTCAGGAGCAAAACCATGTTGACCGAAGACGGCAAACACCTGTACGTCAGCTATGACGAGTACCACAACCTGATTGAAAAACTGGCGATCAAAATCCACCAATCTGAATGGCCGTTTGACACCATTTTGTGTCTGGCGCGGGGTGGTATGCGCCCGGGCGATATCTTGTCTCGGGTGTTCGACAAGCCGCTGGCCATCATGTCGACCAGTTCTTACCGTTCGGACGCCGGTACCGTGCAGGGCCACCTCGATATTGCCCGCTTCATCACCACGCCCAAGGGAGAGATTGCAGGGCGGGTGCTGTTGGTGGACGACCTGGCGGATTCTGGGCACACCTTGAAGGCGGTCATTACGCAGCTGCGGACCAACTACGCACCCATCACCGAGTTGCGCAGCGCTGTCATTTGGACCAAGGCCATGTCAAGCTTCGCGCCTGATTACTCGGTAGAATTTTTGCCCACCAACCCTTGGATCCATCAGCCTTTCGAGGGCTATGACGCAATGCGTCCCGAGCAATTGATTCAAAAGTGGAGCGTTTGAATATGGCGCAGCCGTCAGACATTGCCACCGCCCTGATTCACCACCCCTACCGGCCCGCTGAGGGGTTTGCTGCGACCCAGCCCGGTGTGTTCAAGGCCTCAACTGTTTTTTTTCCGAACATGGCTGCAGTGCGCAGCACCAAATGGACTGATAAAAGCGGCTACACCTACGGCGTACATGGCACCCCCACCACCTATATGCTGGAGGAGCGTTTGTGCGCCTTGGAAGGTGGCTTGTATTGCCAGCTATCGCCCAGCGGACTGGCTGCTATTGCGCATGTGGCCCTGGCCTTTTTGCGTACCGGTGACGAGGTGCTGATTCCTGAGAACGCCTACGGCCCCAACAAGGCGCTGGCCGCAGGAGAACTTTCGGGCTGGGGCATCAGGCACCGCTTTTACAAGCCCATGGACCCACAAGATTTGGCCGCTAGCATCAGCCCTGTCACGCGTCTGGTGTGGCTGGAGGCGCCAGGCTCAATCACCATGGAGTTCCCCGACCTGCCAGCGTTGGTGCGCGTTTGCCGTGAGCATGGGGTGCTGTGCGTTCTGGACAACACCTGGGGCGCTGGGCTAGCCTTCGCGCCCTTTGATCTGCTACCCGGCAGCAGCCCTGCGCTGGGTGTGGACATATCAGTGCACGCCCTCACCAAATACCCCAGCGGCGGTGGCGATGTGCTGATGGGCAGCGTGGTCACCCGGGATGCCGAGCTGCATCGGGTTTTGCAGCTCACCCACATGCGCTTGGGGCTATCTGTTGGCGCTAATGATGCAGAAACTATTTTGCGTAGTTTGCCCAGCATTGCACTGCGCTATGCAGCGCATGACGCTTCAGCTCGGCAGTTGGCGCGCTGGTGCCAAAGCCGGCCTGAATTCTCCCAGGTGCTGCACCCGGCCTTGCCCGGTTCGCCCGGGCACCAGGCCTGGCAGGCGCTGTGCAAAGCCGGCCCGGGTGGTGCCGCTGGCCTGTTCAGCGTGATGGTGGACGCGCGTTTCAGTCGCGCGCAGGTTGACGCTTTTTGCGACGCTCTGCAACTTTTCAAGCTCGGCTACAGCTGGGGGGGGGCCATCAGCCTTGCCATGAGCTACGAGCTCGCAGCGATTCGCAGCGACTGGCCCAGCGCGCTGCGCCCCGGCACCGTGGTTCGGTTCTCCATCGGGCTGGAATCCGCAGCCGACTTGCAAGATGATTTGGAGCAAGCCCTGCATCTGGCCTTCGCTTGAGCATGTTGCGGCCCGCCCAGAGCGGCCCGGCAAAATGTTAAAGTGTCTCCAACTACTTGAAAGCACACCTTGGCTACACCCAATTACGGTTACGAAAAGCGGCAAAAAGAGCTTGCAAAGAAAAAAAAGAAAGAAGAAAAGCTCAAGCACAAGGCTGAGCGAAAGGTTGGGGAGCCTGGTTCCGAGTCAGCTGAGCCTGATGCCGACCAAGCTGAAGGGGGCGAGGCGTCCGCTGCTGGGATCAACCCCACTTTGCCTGCTTAGACGCTTGCGCCCAGTTGGGCTGGGTTCGAGTCCTTGATCAGCCTGCGGGCGAGTTCGCTCATGGCCTGTGCGGAATGGTCTGCCGGGGAGAGCAGCACTGAAGCCTCAAACCCGGTGAAGTTGCGCTGCATCGACTGCAGATACACCGGGTCATAGTGCAGCGTCAGCAGTTCCTGCACCACGCAGGCAATTCGTCCGGCATGCACTGCGGCCTGCCAGCTCTCAACCTGGGCTCTGCCGCGAATCTCGCTGAGGGCCTGCAGGCGATCGCAAAAGTGGGCCGTGTTTTGTACAAAAAATGCATAGTCTTCCATCAGCAAAGCTACCCGCTGTGCATCTGGCAAAACCAGCCTGAGGCAGGGGCTGCGCCGAATCGCCTCGATCAAAGCCGTGGGCACTGCAACATTGCCCACCTTTTTGCTCTCGCTCTCAATAAAAACCGGTCGCGTCGGGTCGATCTGCCGCAGTGCATCCCAGATCAGGGTGTCAAACCGCTTTTGGCTGGGCTGCGCCAGGCCCGGAATGGCCCCCAGCACCGAACTGCGGTGGTTGGCCAAGGCCTCTAGGTCAATCACCTGCGCGCCGGCCTGAGCCAGCGCCTGCAGCAGACGTGTTTTGCCCGAGCCAGTGGTGCCGCAGACCACGCGCCAGTCCAAGTTGGCCACACGGCGCTCGGTGTCTTGCACCATGGCGGCGCGGAAGGCCTTGTAACCACCCTCCAGCAGCGTCACCCGAAAACCGATCTGGTCGAGGATCAGCGACAGCGAACCGCTGCGCTTGCCGCCGCGCCAGCAGTAGGTCAGTGGGCGCCACTCCTTGGCAGTGGTCAGCAACTCGCGCTCGATGTGGCTTGCTATGTTGCGCGCGGCCAGAGCGGCACCGCGTTTTTTGGCCTCGAACGGGTTGACCTGCTCGTACAGGGTGCCGATGGCATGCCGTTCGGCGTTGTTGAGTGTGGGCCAGTTCACTGCGCCGGGCAGGTGGTCTTGCGCGTACTCGTCTTCGCTGCGGGCGTCGATCACGGCGTCAAATTCGTGCAGCCGGCTGATGGCCTGCTCGGCGCTGAGGGTAGTCAGGCTCATTTCAAAATTTTTCGCAGGGCTGGCCAAACATTGACCAATATGATGGGATGGGCAGCCTCTGTCGGGTGTATGCGGTCAGCCTGGAAAAGCTGTGTTGGGTCCGGCCCGTCGCTCACGCCGGCCAGAAGAAACGGCACCAGTGCAGCCTTGTGCGCCTTGGCCACCGCGGCAAACATCGCAGCGAAACGGTCGGCGTAGTCCCGGCCGTAGTTGGGCGGCACCTGCATGCCCGCCAGCAGCACACTGGCGCCGGCTTTTTGAGCGGTTTGTGTCATCTGGCTCAGGTTGTCCTCGGTCAGGCTCAGCGGCAGGCCGCGCAGCGCATCATTGCCGCCGAGTTCGATGACCACATGGCTAGGCCGGTGTTGGCTCAGCAGAGTGCCCAAACGCGAACGACCGCCTGAAGTGGTCTCGCCGCTGATGCTGGCATTGACCACGACCGCATCAAGCTTCTCGGCTTTGAGGCGAATCTCCAGCAGTGCCACCCAGCCGGTGCCGCGTTTGAGGCCATACTCGGCGCTCAGCGAATCGCCGAGCACCAGAATTTTCTGGCTTTTGGCGGGCGTGGCTGTGGTGTTTGAAGTTGCCCAAGCCCCCATGGCAGTCCCAGCCAAGCCAAGCGCGATAAAGTGTCGTCGGTCCAAAGAAAGTCCCATGTCTGATTCAATTATTTCGGTCGAGCATCTGTTCAAGTCGGTCACCGACTCCACCGGCACCCTCGACATTTTGCGCGATATCGATTTTGCGCTGAAACCGCAGGAAACCGTGGCCATCGTCGGCGCGTCGGGCTCCGGAAAAAGCACACTGCTGTCGATCATGGCCGGCCTCGACACGCCCACCCGGGGCACGGTGCGGCTGGCCGGGCAGGACCTGTTCACCCTGGATGAAGACGCGCGTGCCGGCCTGCGGGCGCAGCAAGTTGGGTTTGTGTTTCAGAGCTTCCAGCTGCTGGGTAACCTCAACGCGTTGGAAAACGTGATGCTGCCGCTGGAACTGGCCGGCCGGCGCGATGCCCGCCAGTCCGCGACCGCCATGCTGGGCCGGGTAGGGCTGGCCGAGCGGCTGCGCCATTACCCGCGAGTGCTCAGTGGTGGCGAACAGCAACGCGTGGCCCTGGCCCGGGCTTTTGTGGTTCAGCCAGCGCTGCTGCTGGCCGACGAGCCGACCGGCAGCCTGGATTTCGCCACCGGCGAAAAGGTGATGGAGCTGATGTTCGCCCTGAACCAGGAGCAGGGCACCACCCTGGTGCTGGTCACCCACGACCGCGCCATTGCCAGCCGATGCAGCCGCTGCATCACGATCGAGGCAGGCCGGGTTCTGGGTAGCTAGTCGGCACTGGCATTGCTGCGATTTGTGTAATGAGGGAGGGGGCCTTGGTTGGCGAGCTGCGGGCGCCGACGGCATGCCGCCGCTCGTGTCCCTCCGCCCTTCGGGCTCCTTCCTTGACCTCGCCGCGACATACCATCGCCCCCCGCAGCAGGCGCGACAGTTGGCGAACTAGGGGGGCACCGGTAAGCCGGATTGCCAGTACAGGGATAGCCCCGTGCCTCTTTGCACGGCTTACCAAGCACCGCGCCAGATCAGGGTGGTGGGGCGTTCGGCGCAGCGGCATCAAGGAGGAGCCCACCGGGCGGGGGACAGCCGCGGAGCCGAATGCCCCGCCGCCCTGATCCTACAAATCATAAGAACAACCCCGGCCCGACGTCGACCTCCAAGAGACGCTCAGTTCGACTTGACCGCGATCCCCTTGAATTCGCCACTGGCGATGCGTTTTTGCCACTCGGCCGGGCCGGTGATGTGGGCGCTGGTGCCACCGGCATCCACCGCCACTGTGACTGGCATGTCGACCACGTCAAACTCGTAGATGGCTTCCATGCCCAGGTCGGCAAAGCCCACCACGCGGGCGCTCTTGATGGCCTTGCTGACCAGGTAGGCGGCGCCACCCACAGCCATCAGGTAGGCGCTCTGGTGCTTGCGGATGGCCTCGATCGCCACCGGACCGCGCTCGGCCTTGCCGATCATGGCGATCAGGCCGGTGTCGCGCAGCATCATCTCGGTGAAGCCGTCCATGCGGGTGGCGGTGGTGGGGCCGGCCGGGCCCACGGCCTCGTCTTTGACCGGATCGACTGGCCCGACGTAGTAAATGACCCGGTTGGTGAAATCCACCGGCAGCTTTTCCCCGCGTGCCAGCATGTCCTGGATGCGTTTGTGCGCAGCATCGCGGCCGGTCAGCATCTTGCCCTTGAGAAGCAGGGTGTCGCCGGGTTTCCAACTGGCCACCTCAGCCTTGCTCAGGGTGTCGAGGTTAACCTTTTTGCTCTTGACATAGTCGGGCGTCCAGGCCACGTCGGGCCACAGGTCGAGCGAGGGCGGGTCTAGGTAGACCGGACCGCTGCCGTTGAGCACAAAGTGGGCGTGGCGCGTGGCGGCACAGTTGGGGATCATGCCCACCGGCTTGCTGGCCGCATGGGTGGGGTACATCTTGATTTTCACATCCAGCACCGTGGTCAGGCCGCCCAGGCCCTGGGCCCCGATGCCCAGCGCATTGACCTTCTCGAACAGCTCCAGGCGCAGGGCCTCGGTCTGGCTCAGTGCGGCACCGGCGGCAGCCTTGCCCTGCAGCTGGTACATGTCCAGGTCCTCCATCAGGCTCTCCTTGGCCATCAACACCGCTTTTTCGGCGGTGCCGCCAATGCCGATGCCCAGCATGCCAGGCGGGCACCAGCCCGCGCCCATGGTGGGCACGGTCTTGAGCACCCAGTCCACCACCGAGTCGCCCGGGTTGAGCATGACCAGTTTGCTTTTGTTCTCGCTGCCGCCACCCTTGGCGGCCACGGTCACCTCCAGCGTGTCGCCGGGCACGATTTCGGTGAAGATCACCGCCGGTGTGTTGTCCTTGGTGTTCTTGCGGGCGAACTCGGGGTCGGCCACGATGCTGGCGCGCAGGGTGTTGTCCGGGTGGTTGTAGGCGCGGCGCACGCCTTCATTGATGGCGTCGTCCAGCCCACCGGTGAAGCCCTCCAACCGCACATTCATGCCGAGTTTGAGGAACACATTGACGATGCCGGTGTCCTGGCAGATTGGCCGGTGGCCGGTGGCGCTCATCTTGCTATTGGTGAGGATCTGCGCGATGGCGTCTTTGGCCGCCGGGCTCTGCTCACGCTCGTAGGCGCGGGCGAGGTGAGCAATGTAGTCGGCTGGGTGGTAGTAGCTGATGTACTGCAGGGCAGCAGCGACGGATTCGATCAGATCAGCCTGGCGGATGGTGGTCATGGGGTGCAAAGCCTGGTGGTTGGTTGGGCTTGGGCTGGGACGCTCAGTGGCCCTGTTCCGATTGCCGAGACATCAGTTTATCCGTGTAGGCAATGGCGATGGCCGACAACAAAAAGGTGATGTGTATGGCGGTTTGGGCGATCAGAACCTTGTCCTCGTAATTGGCGGCGTTGATGAAGGTTTTGAGGAGGTGGATGGAGCTGATGCCAATGATGGCCGTGGCCAGTTTGACCTTGAGCACCGAGGCGTTCACATGGCTGAGCCACTCAGGTTGGTCTGGGTGCCCCTCAAGATCCATACGGCTCACAAAGGTCTCGTAGCCTCCCACAATCACCATGATCAGCAGGTTGGAGATCATCACCACGTCAATCAGTGCCAGTACCACCAGCATGATGATGGTCTCATTGAGCGAAGTCGTGACCGCGGTCTCTTTGTAGCCAATGCTGGAGATCAAGGCTTGCAAGGCGGTCTGGCTGCCAAAGGCCGCCTCGAGCAGGTGAACCAGCTCCAGCCAAAAGTGAAACACATACACCCCCTGCGCCGCGATAAGGCCTATGTAGAGGGGCAGCTGCAACCAGCGGCTGGCGAAAATAAAGGCGGGCAGGGGTCGCAGACGGTGGGGTTTTTTGGCGGCGTTGGGCAGCATGACGATCTTAAAAGTGTGCTTAGCCGTTGATTGTAGGAGGCGGAAGATATGATGGATTCATGATCACTATCGAATCTATTCAAAG
>CAMATS010000073.1 GCA_945861195.1 Rhodoferax sp. OV413 | reverse complement strand
GCCAACAGATCCTGGCCCGGGTCGTGTTCCGAGTGAAGCAGCATGTCAAACAGCGAGAACTCGATCTGGCGCAGGGTTTGCATCCCGCTATGGAAGTTTTTGGCGGCCAGCATCTTGTCAAACAGGGCCCGCGGCAGGGGTTCACCGGTGTCTACATGAGCCGTCATGTGGCGCAGCACATCCCACTCCCAGCAAAAATTCTCCATGAACTGGCTGGGCAGTTCCACCGCGTCCCATTCCACGCCGCTGATGCCCGAGACATCGCGTTCGTTCACCTGGGTCAGCAGGTGGTGCAGGCCGTGTCCGAACTCATGAAACAGGGTGGTCACATCGTCATGGGTGAGCAGCGGCGGCTTACCGTCCACGCCGCCGGCAAAGTTGCAGACCAGGTGCGCCACCGGGGTTTGCAGTTGCTGGGTGTCTGGGCGCAGCCAGCGCGCGCGCGCGTCGTCCATCCAGGCGCCGCCGCGTTTGCCAGCGCGGGCGCCTGGGTCGAGGTAGAAGTGGCCAAGCAACTGGCCGGCGCGCTCGATGCGGTAAAAGCCCACGTCCACATGCCAAAGCGGCGCTGTATCTGGGCCGATGCTGACATCAAACAAGGTTTCTATGATCTTGAACAGGCCGGCGAGCACCTTGGGGGCAGTGAAATAGGGCTTAACTTCCTGCTCGCTGAAAGCGTAGCGGGCCTCTTTGAGTTTCTCGCTGACATAGGGCCAGTCCCAGGCCTGTGGGTCGGCAAGGCCGAGTTTGGCGGCGGCAAATTCACGCAGATCGCTCAGGTCTTGCTCTGCGAAGGGCCGGGCCCGCTGGGACAGATCGCGCAAAAACCTGATCACCTGTTCGGGTGAATCGGCCATTTTGGGCGCCACCGACAGCTGGGCGAAATTATCAAAGCCGAGCAGGCGGGCCTCTTCCTGGCGAAGCGCCAGTGTTTCGCCCATGAGTGGGGTGTTGTCAAACTTGCGGGTGGCCTCGTCGGCCTGGTCAGAGGCCCGCGTGACATAGGCCCGGTAGAGCTGCTGGCGCAGACTGCTGCTGTGGGCAAACTGCATCACTGGCAGGTAGCAGGGCATCTTCAGGGTCAGTTTATAGCCTTCCCGGCCATCGGCCTGGGCGGCTGCGCGGGCTGCTTGGCGCACATCATCTGGCAGACCGTCGATTTCGGCGAGCGTCGCAAAATAGGCGAAGGCGTCAGTGGCATCCAGCGCGTTCTCGCTGAACTGCTGGCTCAGGGCCGCTTGCCGCTCCTGGATGTCAGCAAAGCGCTGGCGCGCCGGCCCCTGAAGTTCGGCGCCGCCGAGAACAAAATTTCGAACCGCATTGCGATGCGCCTGGCGCTGCTCTGTATCAAGGCTGGCCGGGTCGATCGCTTTGTACTTGGCATAGAGGCGCTCGTCGGCACCCAGTCGGGTAAAAAATTCGGTGACCCGGGGCAGCACTTCGTTGTAAGCGGCGCGCAGGGCTGGGGTATCGGCCACCGCATTCAGGTGGCTGACCGCGCCCCAGGCGCGGCCCAGGCGTTCGGTGGCAACATCCAAAACGCCGGCTATCTCTCCCCAGCGGGCTGGAAATTCTGGCGCGGCCACGGTTTCCAGGGCGCTGCTGGCCAGGCCGAGCAACTCGTCTATGGCGGGAGCGACATGCGCGGGGCCGATCTGGTCAAACAGTGGCAGCTCGGTGTTTGAAAGCAGGGGGTTGTTCATGGTGTTTTAAATGGCGCCGCGCTCGGCGGCTTCAAGGGTGTTGACCAGCAGCATGGTGATGGTCATCGGGCCGACTCCGCCGGGCACAGGCGTGATGTACGAGGCAATGGGGCGAACCGCCACAAAGTCGACATCGCCACACAGCTTGCCGGCCTGGTTGCGGTTCATGCCCACATCAATCACAAGGGCGCCAGGCTTGACCATGTCGGCGGTCAGCACATTGGGTTTTCCAACTGCGGCCACGACAACATCGGCCTGGCGGGTGTGGTGGCCAATGTCAGCGCTGGCGCTGTGGCACAGGGTGACCGTGGCGTTGGCTTGCAGCAGCAGCAGTGCCATGGGCTTGCCCACGGTGTTGCTGCGCCCGATGACAACAGCGTGTTTTCCGCGTAAATCGATGCCCGTGCTCTCGATGAGCTTCATGCAGCCATAGGGCGTGCAGGGCCGAAAGCCGGCCTGACCGGTCATCAGCTCACCCGCGCTGAGCGTGGCATAGCCGTCGACATCCTTGCTCGCGGCGATGGCCTCAATCACCCGGTGCGGGTTGATTTGCTTGGGCAGGGGCATTTGCACCAGAATACCGTGCACCTTCGGGTCGAGGTTGAGGGCGCTGATACGCGCAAGCAGGGCGGTTTCAGTCAGAGAAGAATCGTATTTTTCAAAGATCGAATGAACCCCTGTATCAGCGCAGGCTTTGACCTTGTTGCGCACATAGACGGCGCTGGCCGGATCATCGCCTACCAAGATAACTGCCAGGCCGGGGGTCAGGCCGCGCGCCTTCAGCGCCTGGGCCCGTGCTGCCACCTCGGCCCGCAATAGGCTGGAGAGGGCATTGCCATCAATGAGTTGACCTCGTGGCGATGTGATCATGGTCGCTGGTGTGTACGTGAGAACGCCCGCCGATGCAGGCCAGGCGGGCGTTGATTGTTAAACCGAAAGGCTCAGGATTTGGCGGGTGACTGTCCCAAGGCGATTTTGAGAAGATCGGCCACGGTGTTGGCGCTGAGTTTTTCCATGATGTTGGCCCGGTGTGCCTCTACCGTTTTGATGCTGATACCCAGGTCGTCGGCAATCTGTTTGTTCAGCCGCCCGGCAACGATGCGCTCAAGCACCTGCGCCTCGCGCATGGTCAGGCGCGCCATGAGCGCTTCGCGGCTGGCCGCTATCTCGGACTGGTCGAATGCACTTTTTGCCTGGTCCAGCATGCGCTCGACCAAAGTTAGCAGTTGGTCTTCTTTGAACGGCTTTTGGATGAAGTCGGTGGCACCTTTTTTCATCGAGTCCACCGCCATGGGTACGTCGCCGTGGCCGGTGATGAAGACCAGTGGCAGCGGCGAGCCCAGTTCGTTGAGACGGCTTTGCAACTCCAGGCCGGTCATACCGTCCATCCGGATGTCAACAATCAGGCATGCCAACTCGCGTGGGTCGTAGCGGCTCAGGAAGGACTCGGCAGAATCGAAGCAGCGCACCCAGTAGTCTTTGCCCTCAAGCAGCCACTGCAGTGAGTCACGCACCGCTTCGTCGTCGTCGACGACATAAACAGTGCCTTTTTTGGGTATCAAGCTCATGTTGTCAGCGCGTGTCTTTGGTGATCAGTTGGGGTTCGGTGTTGGTCTTGGTTGCCGTTTCAACGCAGGGCAGCCAGAACGAAAACACACAACCGCTTGCCTCGTCTCCATTGTAGAGGTTCTCGGCGGTCATACGGCCCAGGTGAGATTCCACAATCGAGCGGCAAAGGCTCAGACCAATACCCATGCCGTCGGCCTTGGTTGAATAAAAAGCCTCGTACAGCCGTGCTGATACTTCTGGCGGCAATCCGCGCCCAGAATCAGTCACGCTGAACTCAATCACAGTGCGATCGTTCAGGCGCCTGGGCGCCACCCTGAGCCTGACATGACGCTGCGCCACCGGGCGTTGTGCCGCCTCTACCGCTTCGGCGGCATTCTTCAGCAGGTTTAGCAAAACCTGCTCGATCAATATCGGGTCCACCAACAAGTCTGGCATGTGCGGTGCCAAATAATGGCTCAAGCGCACATTGCGCCGGCGCAGTTCGATTTCGGCGAGCTCCAATGCCTCGTCGACCATCACTGCCACTTCGGAGAGCGTGCGATTGGGTTCGCTACGTTTCACGAAGGATCGTATGCGTTGAATGATTTGACCGGCCCGCTGCGCCTGTTTGGCGGTTTTCTCCAGCGCACCGAGTAGTTCTTTCTCGTTAATCTGCTGAGCCTTGATGCGCGAGACCATGCCGTTGCAGTAGTTGTTGATGGCAGTCAGGGGCTGGTTAAGTTCGTGAGCCACACTCGAGGCCATCTCGCCCATGGTGATCAAGCGGCTGGCATTCTGGGCGCGCTCGTTTTGCACTGCCGCCTGCTCCTCGGCGACTCGGCGGCTGGTGATGTCGGTAGCAATCACCATTTGCGCTAAGCGACCATCGACCCAACTCAGGTAGCGGGTGCGCACCTCCAGCCACTTGTCCAGGGTTTCGATGTACACCTCGGCGCTCTCAACCTCGCTCTCTGGAAGCAAGTTGGTGGGCAAGCCGGCGAAGACATCCACATCGCCCAAAGACTCCTGCGGCTGGAGCATCATGGGCACGCCCGCCTGCGCCACCAGGCGCAGATGGCCACCTGCAGGATTGCCAAACCACAGTCGATACAGCTTGTTGGTAAACAGCAGCTCATCGCCGCCCAGGGGCGCCACGGAGATTGATGCGTCCAGCGCCTCAAGCACCGTGGTGAAGCGTTGGTGCGAGGCAGACAATTGTTCGCGGATGCGGTTGGGCTCTGTGATGTCGGTCATGGAGGTCATCCAGCCGGTCTGTATGCCTTTGGCATCGATAAGCGGCGAGACATACAGGCGTGCATCAAACAGCGTAGCGTCCCGCCGCTTGACCCGCATCTGAATGCCGCCCGGGGTGTTTTTGCCGGCCATTTCTTCGCGCAGCCGCAGGCTTAAATGTTCGGTGTCGGCATCTGGCCAATAGGGGAACGGTGCAGTTCGCCCCACCAGTTCAGGCTCGCTCCAACCGGTCATCTGGCAAAAGGCTGCGTTCACATAGGTGATGCGGCCCTGCAAATCGAGCGCTCGCATGCCAGTAAGGATGGAGTTTTCCATGGCCCGACGAAAGCTGGTTTCAGACAACAGGGCCTGCTGGGCCTGCAGCCGGCGTCGGCTATGCCGCCAGTTGGCGATCAGCATCCAGGCAGTCATGGCGCTGAGCGCCGCAACCAGCCAAAACAGCGCACTGTCAATCAGCCCAAGCGAAGTGCGGTAGGCCTGGCCCCGCACCATCAGCCCATTGCCAACCGGCGACACTGGTACCTCGTAGGCGTTGGCCGGACTGGCCCATGGCATGAGGCCGGTGGCCGGACCGCGCGCCGTTGGCCGCGCGCCGGCCAGGAACTTGCCCCTCGCGTCATGCAGAGAGATGGCATACCTTGCCGATACCTCACTTGGCACGCCGTAGCGAAACAGGCCGTCGACCGAGTAATCGACAAATACAACGCCCAAAAATCGGGCTCGGTCGCGTAGTGGTACGTGGAGTTGCAGCACGGCTGGGTTTTCAAAGGTCTCGCCGATTTGGGCATAAATAGGCTGCTCTTGGCCGCGCGCCTTGTTGAAACTGTCTTCCCCCTCCGGCGCCCCCAATGTGCTGCCGATGGCGCGCAGCTGGGTTGCTGACAGGCTGGCCGTGCCCACACTGGCAGTGACCCGGCGGCGCTCGTCGACCCAGCTCATGCCCAGGATGTCCGGGTATTGGCTTAGCATGGCTTCAGCACGGCCGGTGAAGTCCTCGGCATCGAGTTCGCGGTTCGAGATTTCGCGGCCCAGGTGCATCAATTGCTCTTGCCGTTCGAGCAATCTCAGGCGCAGGCGCTGCTGGGTGTATTCGATGTCCCGACGCACGGTTTCTTGTTCCCGCTCGATTTCTTCGAGTCGCAGGTAACTGAATGCAGCGGCGATGGCCGCCAAGAACAACAGCACTGCGGCCAGGGGTGCGAGCACTGCGAAACGGTCTTGCCTTTGCGGCGTGAGACGCCGCCACCAGCGCTGAAACTTGGCCAGCGGCATGGTCTTCAACGGGTCTGCGGCGAGCCGCAGGGGCGGGGTCGGCATGTGACGAGTGTAGGGCAGGGCTTTCTGGTTCTGCTAAGGTCAAACCTGCAGCGCCGTCAAATTTTCATAATGCAGAATCAATGAGCATTATTTGAAATTATCAGGGTTGTATGGGAGAATTCTGAAAAAGCCCTAAAGACCCCGGCCCTAGCCCCGGCCAGTACAGCACAAGCTATAGGAGACAGTCATGTCAGCAGTTCCACAGCACATGTTCAGCAACGCAAGCGGTGACTCCGACCACCAGGAGACCCGTGAATGGATGGACGCCCTGTCCGCCGTCATACAGAGCGAGGGCCCAGAGCGGGCGCACTTTCTGCTGGAGCAATTGCTGGAGCACGCTCGGCAAAACAGCATCGACATGCCGTTCTCAGCCAATACCGGTTACGTCAACACCATCGAGACCGACCAGGAAGAGCGTTGCCCTGGCAACATCGAGATCGAAGAGCGGCTGCGTGCCTACATGCGCTGGAACGCCATGGCCATGGTGGTCAAGGCCAACCGGCATCATCCGGTCGACGGTGGGGACTTGGGCGGCCACATCGGCTCCTTTGCCTCGCTGGCCCATATGTTTGGCGCCGGCTTTAACCACTTCTGGCACGCTGAAAGCGCCGTACCTGGTAAAGAACACGGCGGTGACTGCCTCTACATCCAGGGGCACGTGTCGCCCGGTGTCTATGCCCGCGCCTACCTCGAAGGCCGCCTGAGCGAGGAGCAGCTGCTCAATTTCCGCCAGGAGGTGGGTGGCAAGGGCTTGTCGAGCTACCCGCACCCCAAGCTGATGCCTGAGTTCTGGCAGTTTCCCACCGTGTCCATGGGACTAGGTCCATTGATGGCCATCTACCAGGCCCGTTTTTTGAAGTACCTGCACGCCCGTGGCATCGCCAACACCGAGAACCGCAAGGTCTGGGTGTTTTGCGGCGATGGCGAGATGGATGAGGTGGAGTCTTTGGGCGCCATCGGCCTGGCCGCCCGGGAAAACCTCGATAACCTCATTTTTGTTGTGAACTGCAACCTGCAGCGGCTGGACGGCCCAGTGCGCGGCAACGGCAAGATCATCCAGGAGCTTGAAGGCGAGTTCCGCGGCTCTGGCTGGAACGTGATCAAGCTGATCTGGGGCAGCGACTGGGACCCGTTGTTGGCGCGTGATAAGGGCGGCGAGCTGCGTAAGCTGATGATGGACACGCTGGACGGTGACTACCAAGCCTTCAAGGCCAATGACGGCGCTTTTGTGCGCAAACACTTCTTCGGCCGTGACCCCAAGACGCTGGAGATGGTGGCTCGCATGAGCGACGATGACATCTTTGCGCTGCGCCGTGGTGGTCATGACCCACAGAAGGTGTACGCCGCCTATGCCGCCGCTGTGAAACACAAGGGGCAACCCACTGTACTGCTGATCAAGACCGTCAAGGGCTTTGGCATGGGCAAAAGCGGCGAGGGCAAGAACAATGTGCACCAGACCAAGAAGCTGACCGACGAAGACATCAAAATCTTCCGCGACCGTTTCAATATTCCGGTTCCAGACAGCCAGATTGCCAATATCCCGTTCTACAAACCGGCCGACGATACGCCTGAGATGAAGTACCTGCACGAGCGGCGCCAGGCCCTGGGCGGCTACCTGCCGCACCGCCGCGTGAAGGCCGACGAGCAGTTCACCGTGCCCTCACTCGATGTGTTCAAGTCAGTGATGGAAGCCACGCCGGAAGGCCGCGAAATCTCCACCACCCAGGCCTATGTGCGCTTTTTGACCACCCTGCTGCGCGACCAGGCGCTGGGCCCGCGCGTGGTACCGATTCTGGTGGATGAGGCGCGCACCTTTGGCATGGAGGGTCTGTTCCGCCAGATCGGTATTTACAACCCGGCCGGTCAGCAGTACACCCCGGTCGACAAAGACCAGGTGATGTACTACAAGGAAGACAAGGCCGGACAGATCCTGCAAGAGGGCATCAACGAGGCCGGTGGCATGAGCAGCTGGATCGCCGCGGCCACCAGCTATTCAACCAGCAACCGCATCATGGTGCCGTTTTACGTGTACTACTCGATGTTCGGCTTTCAGCGGGTTGGCGACTTGGCCTGGGCCGCGGGCGACATGCAGGCGCGCGGCTTCTTGCTGGGCGGCACCTCTGGTCGCACCACCCTCAACGGCGAGGGGCTGCAGCATGAGGACGGCCACAGCCACATCATGGCCGGCACCATCCCCAACTGCATCAGCTACGACCCAACCTTTGCCCATGAGGTGGGCGTGATCCTGCACCACGGTTTGAAGCGCATGGTCGAGAAACAGGACAACGTCTTTTATTACCTGACCCTGCTCAATGAGAACTACGCCATGCCGGGCCTGACTGCCGGCACCGAAGAGCAGATCATCAAGGGCATGTACCTTTGCAAGGAAGGCAAAGGACTAGCCCCCACGCTGTCCGCTGCGCGTGATGCGCTGCCCCCCGAGGGGGTGCATTTGCCCTTGGAGCGGTCCGGCGGGCAAACATTCACCCCGCGCGTGCAACTGCTGGGCTCGGGCACCATCTTGCGTGAATCGATCGCTGCGCAGGAGCTGCTGGCGGCCGACTGGGGCGTGGCTGCCAACGTCTGGAGCTGCCCCAGCTTCAACGAGCTTACCCGCGAAGGCCAGGACGCCGAGCGCTTCAACCTGTTGCACCCGCTGCATACGCCGCGCGTGTCTTTTGTGGGCCAGCAACTGGAGAAGCACACCGGCCCGGTGGTGGCCTCGACCGACTACATGAAGGCCTATGCCGAGCAGATTCGGCCCTTCAT
>CAMATS010000072.1 GCA_945861195.1 Rhodoferax sp. OV413 | reverse complement strand
CTGCGCGCCACGCGCAGGTTCGGACTGGGCATACGGTCAATCTCGCGTGCTGCGATGAACTGGCCCAGGCGCTCGTTGAGCTGATTCATCACAAACCGGTTGAAGGCAATGGAGTTGTCTAGCAGCCAGTGAAAGGTCTCGACATGCAGACCTGCAACCCGGCTTTTGCGCAGGGCCTGCATGTTGTAGCGGTAGCTTTCGCGCTTGAGCGCCGTACCCTCGCCAAACCAACCCCCTGGCGGGATGCCGGTGAAGGTCATGGTTTGCCCCTGCGCGCTGTCGCTGCTCATCTTGAGCAGGCCGTCGATCACGCCAAACCAGTAGGTGGCGGGGCGGCCCGCACGGCACACAAACTCACCGGCGTCCGCGTCGGCTATTTTCAGGTCTTGCGCGGCGCGTTCATGCTCGGCCGGTGCGAGCAGTGCCATCCAGGGGATGGCATGGGTCTCGGCCTCGGTGGGGCGGCGTTGGCGTTGGTACAGGGGTGCTTGGGAGCTCATGCTGTCGCGCGGCTGTAAGTTGCTTGAAAGCGAAGGGAAAACACCTAGCAAATAGACGTCGAATTGTCGTTCAAACGACAACATGGCGTCAAACAGATGCCTATCATTGGGCATATTGACGCTGGCAGTGCCATGCAGCGCGCTTGCACAAAAAGCCAAGGTTACGGGATGCAGACCACTTTCCCTCAATTGTTATTTAAGCATGCCGTCCAGCGCCCGGGCGATGCGGCCATGCGCGAAAAAGAATACGGTATTTGGCAGGCCCTGAGCTGGGCCGATCTGGCCACCATGGTGTCGCACCTGGCCTGCGGCCTGCACCAAGCCGGCCTGCGCCGGGGGCAGCACATGGTGGTGGTGGGAGCCAACCGACCGCGCCTATACGCAGCCATGCTGGCCGCGCAGTCCCTGGGTGCGGTGCCGATCCCGCTGTACCAGGACGCCGCCGCCGCGGAGTGCGTGTTCCCAATCAACAACGCCGACGTGGCCTTCGCCTTTGCCGAGGACCAAGAGCAGGTCGACAAACTGCTGGAGGCACGTGCCCAGTGCCCAGGCCTGGCGCACATTTATTTTGATGACCCCCGCGGATTACGGAATTACGACGAGCCGGGCCTGGCCTTGATGGATGAATTGTTGGCGGCCGGCCAAGCCTTCGCCGCGCTGCACCCGGATTTCATCAAGAGTGAGGTGGCGCTGTCGCAGCCCCACGATGTGGCAGCCATGTTCTTCACCTCGGGCACCACCGGCAACCCCAAGGGCGTGGTGCACACCCACAACTCGCTGCTCGACCGGGCCCGTGCTGGCGCCGAGTTCGACCATTTAACCCACCGCGAAGAGGTGCTGGCCTATTTGCCGCCAGCCTGGATCGGGCAGAACATCTTCAGTTATGCGCAGTGGCTGTCCTGTGGCTATGTGGTCAACTGCCCTGAATCGCCAGCCACGGTGACGATCGATCTCAAGGAAGTCGGGCCCACCTATTACTTCGCCCCGCCCAGGGTGTTTGAAGGCCTGTTGACCAGCGTGATGATCCGCATGGAAGACGCCGGCGCCCTCAAGCGCCATTTGTTTCATGCCTGCATGGCCTTGGCCAAGCGGGTTGGCCCGGCCTTGATGGACGGCGCGCCAGTCGGCTTGACCGACCGGCTCTTGTATGCGCTGGGCAATCTGCTGGTCTACGGCCCGCTGCGCAACACCCTGGGCTTGAGCCGGGTGCGCGTGGCCTACACCGCGGGTGAGGCGATTGGCCCGGACCTGTTCACCTTCTACCGCTCGATTGGCATCAACCTCAAGCAGCTGTATGGCTCCACCGAGACCGCGGTGTTTGTCTGCCTGCAGCCCGACCATGAAGCCCGTGCCGACACCGTGGGCGTGCCAATTGCCGGTGTCGAGATCAAGGTGGCTGACAACGGCGAGATTCTGGTTAAGTCGCCCGGTTTGCTTAAAGAGTACTTCAAGAATCCGCAGGCCACGGCCGAGGTGCTCACCGCCGATGGCTGGTACCACACCAGTGACGCCGGCTTTTTGGATGCGCACGGTCACCTCAAGATCATTGACCGCGTGAAAGACGTAGGCCGCATTCGCGGCGGCGCCAACGACGGCGCCTTGTTTGCACCCAAGTACGTCGAGAACAAACTCAAGTTTTTCCCGCACATCAAAGAAGTGGTGGCCTATGGCGACGGTCGCGACAAGGTCTGCGTCATGATCAACATCGACTTTGACGCAGTGGGCAACTGGGCCGAGCGCCGCAACCTGCCCTACGCCGGCTACACCGACCTGGCGCAAAAGCCCGAGGTGTACCAGCTGATCAAGGAGTGCGTGGAGAAGGTCAACGCCGACCTCAGCGCCGACACCCTGCTGGCTGGCAGCCAGGTCAGCCGCTTTCTGGTGCTGCACAAGGAACTCGATGCCGACGACGGCGAACTGACCCGCACCAACAAGGTCCGTCGCGGCTTCATTGCCGACAAATACCTGGCCCTGGTCGACGCCCTGTATGGCGGTGCCACCACTCAGTTCATTGAAACCCAGGTCAAGTTTGAGGATGGTCGAACCGGCAGCGTTAGCGCCACCCTGCGCATCGATGACGCCAAGACCTTCACCCCGGTAAAGGCAGCTGCATGAGTGCCAAGACCATCGGTGACGTCATCCTCGACGTCAAAAACATCTCCTTAAGCTTTGGTGGCGTCAAGGCGCTGACCGACATCTCGTTCGACGTGCGTGAACACGAGGTACGCGCCATCATCGGGCCCAACGGCGCGGGCAAGAGCTCCATGCTCAATTGCATCAATGGGGTGTACACGCCGCAGCAGGGCACCATCAGCTTCAGGGGCCAGACCTTTGACCATATGGACAGCCATCAGGTGGCGGTGATGGGCATTGCCCGCACCTTCCAGAATCTGGCGCTGTTCAAGGGCATGAGCGTGATCGACAACATCATGACCGGGCGCAACCTGCGCATCAAGAGCAATCTGTTTTGGCAAGCGCTGCGCATCGGACCGGCCCAGCGCGAGGAAGAGCGACACCGCGAGTTTGTGGAGCACATCATTGATTTTCTGGAAATTCAGGCCTACCGCAAAACGCCGGTGGGCCAATTGCCCTACGGCTTGCAAAAAAGGGTCGATCTGGGCCGCGCCTTGGCCATGGAGCCCCGGGTGCTGCTGCTTGATGAGCCCATGGCCGGCATGAACGTGGAAGAAAAACAGGACATGTGCCGCTTTGTGCTCGACGTGAACCAAGAGTACGGCACCACCGTGGTGCTGATCGAGCACGACATGGGGGTGGTGATGGATATCTCTGACCGGGTGGTGGTGCTGGACTACGGCAAGAAAATTGGTGACGGCACACCGGATCAAGTACGCAACAACGAGGAAGTGATCAGCGCCTATCTGGGCACCAGCCACTAAAGCACATGGCATTCTTTCTTGAAACACTGTTGGGCGGCCTGATGGCCGGCATGCTGTACTCGCTGGTGGCGCTGGGCTTTGTGCTGATTTACAAGGCCTCGGGCGTGTTCAATTTTGCGCAGGGCGCCATGGTGCTGTTTGCGGCGCTGGCCATGGCCCGCTTTGCCGAATGGATTCCAGCCTGGACCGGCCTGAGCAGCCCGGTTTTGGCCAATGTGCTGGCCTTTATGGTGGCGGGGGCGATCATGTTTGTGGTGGCCTGGCTGATCGAGCGTCTGGCCTTACGCCATCTGGTCAACCAGGAGGGCACCACCCTGCTGATGGCCACCCTGGGTATCAGCTACTTTCTGGACGGCATTGGCCAGACCCTGTTTGGCAGCGATATTTACAAGATTGACATCGGCATGCCCAAGGAGCCGATTTTTGTACTCGACTCGATGTTCCCCGGCGGCATCCTGATCAACAAAGAGGATCTGTACGCCGCCCTGATTGCCGCGCTGCTGGTGGCGGGCTTAAGCCTTTTCTTCCAGAAAACCGCCACCGGCCGGGCCCTGCGTGCGGTGGCCGACGACCACCAGGCGGCACAAAGCATTGGCATTCCGCTCAACCGCATCTGGGTCATCGTCTGGTGTGTGGCTGGGGTGGTGGCGCTGGTGGCCGGCATGATCTGGGGCAGCAAGCTGGGCGTGCAGTTTTCTCTTACCACGGTGGCCCTGCGCGCCCTGCCGGTCGTGATCCTGGGCGGTCTGACCTCCGTGCCGGGCGCCATCATCGGTGGCCTGATCATTGGCGTAGGCGAGAAATTGTCTGAGGTGTTCCTGGGCCCTTACGTGGGCGGCGGCATTGAGATCTGGTTCGCCTACGTGCTCGCCCTGGTCTTCCTGCTGTTCCGGCCACAAGGGCTGTTCGGCGAAAAGATTATTGACAGAGTATGAAACCTTGTGGGACAGACCAAGATTTGCGCAGCAAATTTGCTCTGTCCCCAACTGAATAGTGAGACCTTGCGGGGCAGACCAAGATTTGCATAACAAATTTGCTCTGTCCCCAACTGAATAGTGAGACCTTGCGGGACAGACCAAGATTTGCATAGCAAATTTGCTCTGTCCCCAACTGAATAGAAGCAAGAAAGATTTCGATGTTCTACAGAGAAAACGGCCAATTCAAGACCAGCTACCGCAGCGACAGCCAGATCTTCCCGATCGCGCAGGACCGCTGGGCGGTGCTGCTCATCGTCTTGGCGGCCTTCCTGCTAGTGCCGCAGTTCAGCTCGGACTACATGTTCCGCGCTATCCTGATTCCGTTTCTGATCATGTCGCTGGCGGCCCTGGGCGTGAACATCCTGGTGGGCTATTGCGGCCAGATTTCGCTTGGGTCGGGTGCTTTCATGGCGGTGGGCGCCTACGCGGCCTTCAACTTCTTTGTGCGCTTGCCCGGCATACCGCTGCTGCTGGCGCTGGTGCTGGGTGGGGTGTGTGCCGCCGCCTTTGGCATCTTGTTCGGCCTGCCGAGTTTGCGCGTCAAGGGCCTGTACCTGGCGGTGGCCACGCTGGCGGCCCAGTTCTTCAGCGACTGGATGTTTTTGCGCATCAAGTGGTTCACCAACGACTCGGCCTCGGGCTCGGTCTCGGTGTCGGGTTTGGAGTTCCTAGGCTTGTCGATCGACAGCCCCACCGAAAAATACCTGCTCTGCCTGTCTGTCCTGGTGGTGCTGGCACTGCTGGCCAAAAACCTGGTGCGCTCGGCGATCGGGCGTGAATGGATGGCCATTCGCGACATGGACGTGGCCGCGGCCGTGATCGGTATCCGCCCGATGTACGCCAAGCTGACCGCCTTTGCGGTGAGCTCCTTCATCATCGGCGTGGCCGGTGCGCTGTGGGGTTTTGTCTACCTGGGTGCCTGGGAGCCGGCAGCTTTTTCGGTGGAGATGTCGTTTCGCCTGCTGTTCATGGTGATTATTGGTGGCATGGGCTCCATCATGGGCAGTTTTTTTGGCGCCGCCTTCATCGTGCTGCTGCCGATTAGCCTAAACCAATTTCTGCCGGTGCTGGGCGGCCTGTTTGGCGTCGTGATTTCCACCTCTGGCATTTCGCATGCCGAACTCATCATCTTTGGCGCCTTGATTGTGTGGTTCCTGATTGTGGAGCCGCACGGCCTGGCCAAACTGTGGTCGACCGCCAAGCAGAAGCTGCGGCTGTGGCCGTTCCCCCATTGACCGTTTTTTTTCGTAAACCCAGGCAGCTTGCTGCCAACTATCCAGGAGACAACCATGAAGTTACGATTTCTTGCTGCTTTGACGCTCGCCACAGTGGCGTCGGTGGCTGTTGCACAGACCGCGCCGGCTAAGCCCGCCGCTCCGGCCAAGGCGGCAGCGCCTGCCAAAGCCGAGACCAAATTGCAGTTTTTCCCTGGCCTGCCCTACCGCACCGGCGCCTATGCGCCCAACGGCGTGCCCTGGGCCAATGGCTATTCCGACTACCTGAAGATGGTTAATGCCAAGGGTGGCATCAATGGCGTCAAGATCCTGTACGAAGAGTGCGAGACCGGCTACGACACCGCCCGCGGCGTCGAGTGCTACGAGCGCCTGAAGGACAAACACGGTGGCGCCACCGTGTTCCAGCCCCTGTCCACCGGCATCACCTTTGCCCTGACCGAAAAAGCCCCTGGCGACAAGATTCCGCTGATCACCGCCGGCTACGGCCGCAGCGAGAGCCAGGATGGCACCGTGTTCAAGTGGAACTTCCCGCTGGCTGGCACCTATTGGCTGGCGGCGGACGCGCTGGTGCAAACCGTCGGAACAAAAGAAGGTGGTCTGGACAAGCTCAAGGGCAAGAAGATCGCGCTGGTCTACCACGACTCGCCCTATGGCAAAGAGCCGATCCCTTTGCTGCAAGAGCGTGCCGCCATGCATGGCTTCAACCTGCAGTTGCTGCCGGTCACCGCCCCTGGTGTAGAGCAAAAAGCCACCTGGCTGCAGGTGCGCCAGGCCAAGCCTGATTACGTTTTTCTCTGGGGCTGGGGTGTGATGAATTCCACCGCCTTGAAGGAAGCACAGGCCACGGGTTACCCGCGCGAGAAGATGTATGGCGTGTGGTGGTCGGGCGCCGAGCCTGATGTGAAGGATGTGGGCGAGGGTGCCAAGGGCTACAACGCGGTCACCATGCAGCACGGTGCCGAGCCGAACTCCAAGGTGGTCAAGGACATTCTGGCGCTGGTGCATGCCAAGGGTGAGGGTACCGGCCCGAAGGAAGAAGTCGGCCAGGTGCTGTACATCCGTGGTGCCATGAGCGCCATGCTGGCGGTGGAGGGTGTGGCCCGGGCGCAGGAGCGCTTCGGCAAGGGTAAATGGATGACGGGTGAGCAGGCCCGCTGGGGCTATGAGAACCTGGCGCTGGACCAAAAGAAACTCGACGCCCTTGGTTTTGCCGGCGTGATGCGCCCCATCAGCACCTCCTGCGTCGACCACATGGGCTCCAACTGGGCGCGTGTGCACACTTGGGACGGCAAGGCCTGGAACTTCACGTCGGATTGGCTGCAGGCGGATGAGCAGATCCTGAAACCACTGGTCAAGGCCACGGCGGCCAAGTACGCCGCTGAGAAAAAACTGACACCGCGCACCCCGGCGGACTGCCAGTCCTGATGAGCGCTCTGTCAACCCGGGCCCTGGGCCCGGGTTGACAGGCCAACCGGCAGCGCTGCGTGCAACGCTGCCGACTGGCACAAGGCAAGGATTTATGGACGCTCCCCAAATAGTTCTCAACGTCAACGGCATCGAGGTCATTTACAACCATGTCATCCTGGTGCTCAAGGGTGTGTCCCTGAATGTGCCCCAGGGCAAGGTCGTGGCCATTCTGGGCGGTAATGGCGCCGGCAAGACGACCACGTTGCGCGCCGTTTCCAACCTGCTGCGCGGCGAACGCGGCGCTGTGACCAAGGGCTCGATCGAGCTGCGCGGCGAGCGCATCGAGAACCTGTCGCCGGCCGACCTGGTGCAGCGTGGCGTGGTGCAGGTGATGGAGGGGCGGCACTGCTTTGCCCACCTGACTATCGAAGAAAACCTGCTCACCGGCGGCTACACCCGCAAGGACAAGGCCGAGATTGCCCGCAACCTGGAAAAGGTGTACGCCTACTTTCCGCGCCTCAAAATGCGCCGCACCAGCCAGGCCGCCTACACCTCGGGTGGCGAGCAGCAGATGTGCGCCATCGGCCGTGCCCTGATGGCCAACCCGAGCATGGTGCTGTTGGATGAGCCCTCGATGGGCCTGGCGCCGCAGATCGTGCAAGAGGTGTTCGAGATCGTCAAAGACCTCAACCAAAAGGAAAAGGTCACCTTTTTGCTCGCAGAGCAAAACACCAACATGGCGCTGCGCTACGCCGACTACGGCTACATCATGGAATCGGGTCGGGTGGTGATGGACGGCGTGGCGAGTGACCTGGCCAACAACGAAGACGTCAAGGAGTTCTACCTGGGCGTGGGCGGCGGCGAGCGCAAGAGCTTCAAAGATGTGAAGAGTTACAAGCGGCGCAAGCGCTGGCTGGCTTGAGGAAGACCCCCATGACGACTTTTTTTGACGCGCTCGAAACCCGCGAACTGGCCCAGCGCGAAGCCGCTTTGATGGCCGCCTTGCCAGCGCAGGTGGCCCATGCCAAGCAGGCCTCGGCCGCGCTGGCGCAAATTCTGGCCTCTGTAGACCCTGCCGCCGTGACCAGCCGCCAAGCCTTGGCCCAGTTGCCTGTCACCCGCAAGCACGAGCTGCTGGAACGCCAGCAGGCCAGCCGTGCCGTGGCCGGGGGCGACGTGTTTGGCGGCTTCAGCACTCTGGGCTACGGGGCGCAGATGCCCCGCCTGTTCGCCAGCCCGGGCCCGATTTACGAGCCCGAAGGCGCGGGCCGCGACTACTGGCGCATGGCGCGGGCCATTTTTGCCGCAGGGTTTCGCCCGGGTGAGCTGATTCACAACTGCTTCAGCTACCACTTTGTGCCGGCCGGCTCGATGATGGAGTCGGGCGCCCACGCACTGGGCTGCACTGTGTTTGCCGGCGGCACCGGCCAGACCGAGCAGCAGGTGCAGGCCATGGCGCAGCTGCAGCCCGCCGGCTACATTGGCACGCCCAGTTTCCTCAAGATCATTGTCGAAAAAGCTGTCGAGATGGGTGTGGCCCTGCCCAGCGTCACCAAGGCCATGTTTGGTGGTGAGGCGTATCCGCCCTCGCTGCGTGACTGGTTTGCCGCGCGTGGCATTGCCGGCTACCAGTGCTATGCCACGGCCGATGTCGGTTTGATCGCATTTGAG
>CAMATS010000071.1 GCA_945861195.1 Rhodoferax sp. OV413 | reverse complement strand
GCTTGAGCGCGCAGGCCCAGTCGGTCAAGATTGGTTTCATGGGCACCCTCTCGGGTCCTGCTGGCGCGCTCGGCCAAGACCAGTACGACGCCTTCATGCTGGGCATCGAGCACCTGGGCGGAAAACTCGGTGGCGCGACGGTTCAAGTGATCAAGGAAGACGACCAACTCAAGGCTGACTTGGGCGTGCAACTGGCGCAAAAGCTCATGGAGCGCGACAAGGTTGACATCATCACCGGCGTCACCTTCTCCAACGTCATGATGGCCATTCACAAGCCCATCACCGATGCCAATGTGCTGCTGGTGGGCTCCAATGCTGGTCCCTCGCCCCTGACTGGCAAGGGCTGCCACAAGAACTTTTTCTCGACCTCCTGGAACAACGACTCACTGCATGAGTCCATGGGCCAGCATGCCACCGACACCGGCTACAAAAAAGTCTATTTGCTCGCGCCCAATTACCAGGCTGGCAAGGACGCTCTGTCGGGTTTCAAACGCATGTACAAGGGCAGCGTCATTGACGAGGTCTACACCACGGTCAACCAACCCGACTACTCGGCTGAGATCGCCCAACTGCAGGCTGCCAAGCCCGATGCCATTTATGTGTTTTATCCCGGTGGCATGGGCGTGAACTTTGTCAAGCAGTACCAGCAGGCCGGCTTGCTTGGCAAACTGCCTATGCTGTCAACCTCAACAGTCGATGGCACCACTCTGCCGGCCCTCAAGGACATCGCCCTGGGCGCTGTGACCGGATCGCCCTACAGCCCGGACATTGACAACCCGCAAAACAAAAAGTTTGTCGACGACTTCAAGAAGAAGTTCAACCGCGTGCCCTCTCTGTACGCAGCGCAAAGCTACGATGCTGCGATGCTGATCAATGCTGCCTTGGTCAAGACCGGCGGTCGCGCCGATAACCGTGACACGCTGCGCGCGGCTCTCAAGTCCGCCGAGTTCAAATCGGTCGCCGGGCCGTTCAAGTTCAATACCAACCAGTTCCCGATACGCAATTTTTACCGTGTCGACGTAGCCAAGGATGCCACTGGCCAGGCTGCTTTTGTGAACAAGGGCGTGGTGCTTAAAGACCATGCCGATGCCTACTTCAAGGAGTGCGCGCTGTAAGTCTGTGCCCGAACGCCGCATCTGCTGGCCATGAGCGCCTCTCTTTTTGCCGTACAAATGCTCAATGGCCTGCAGCTCGGTGTGCTGCTGTTCATGCTGTCGGCCGGCTTGACGCTGGTGTTTGGCATCATGAACTTCGTCAACCTCGCGCACGGCAGCCTCTACATGATGGGGGCCTACTTTGCCGCTGCTGCTTACAACCACACAGAGTCTTTTTTGCTGGCCGCCCTGTTTGGGGTGAGCGCGAGTGCGGCGCTTGGCTTTGCCCTGGAACGTCTGGTGGCCGCGCGGCTGTATGCGCGTGACCACCTGGACCAGGTGCTCGCCACTTTTGGCCTGATCCTGTTCTTCAATGAACTGGCGCGCTGGGTCTGGGGTGCCTCGCCCTACTACATGAACGTGCCCGAGGCGCTGTCGGGCACCATCAATTTGCTGGGCATCTCTTACTCCCGCTACCGGTTTGCCATTATTCTGGTCGGCCTGCTGGTGGCGCTGGGCTGCTACCTGCTGATCAACAAAACCCGGGTTGGCATGCTGATCCGGGCGGGCTCGAGCAACCCGACGATTGTGGCGGCCATGGGCGTGAACATCAAACTGCTCAACGCAGCCATTTTTGCGCTGGGGGCGGCGCTTGCCGGCGTGGCCGGTTTGATGAGCGGGCCGATTTTGTCAGTGCAACCGGGCATGGGCGAGCCGATCTTGATCACCGCCATGATCGTCATCGTGATCGGTGGCATCGGCTCGGTGCGGGGGGCTTTTTACGCGGCCCTGCTGGTTGGGCTGATCGACACCGCCGGGCGGGCCTTTTTACCGATGTTGCTGCGCGAGTTTCTGGACCGCAGCACCGCGCAGGCGGCTGGCCCGGCGCTCGCCTCGATGCTGATCTGCATCTTCATGGCCGCTGTGCTGGCGCTCAAACCCGACGGCCTGTTCCCGGTCAAAAACCGATGAGGCGCGACTCTGTTGCCACCTGGGCCGGGGCCGTGATTGTGCTGCTGCTGTTGGCACTGCCGATTTACGCGCAACTCGCTGCAGAGCCCTTTGCCCTGACCTTTGGCAGCCGGGTGCTGGTGTTCGCGCTGGCTGCTAGCAGCCTCAACCTGGTGCTGGGCTATGGCGGCATGGTGAGCTTTGGGCATGCGCTGTACCTCGGGCTGGGTGCTTACGCGGCAGGTTTGCTGGCGCACCATGGGGTGAGCAGTGGCTGGGTACAGTTGGCCGTGGCGGTGCTGGTTTGCGCCGCAGTGGGCGCCCTCACGGGCTTGATTTCTTTGCGCACCACAGGCATTGCCTTCATCATGATCACGCTGGCTTTTGCACAGATGTTTTATTACCTTTTTGTCAGCCTCAAACAGTATGGTGGCGACGACGGGCTGTCAATCGCCGTGCGCAGCGATTTTGGCCTCTTCACGCTGGCCTCCCCGACGACCCTGTATTACGCCGCTTTGCTGTTGGTGCTGCTCACCCTGTTGGCTACCCACCGGCTTGCCACGGCCCGCTTTGGCATGGTTTTGCGCGGCTGCCGGACCAATGAGCGGCGGATGAAATCCATGGGCTTTGCCACCCTGCGTTACAAACTCTTGGCCTACATCTTGGCCAGTGTGTTGTGCGGCCTGGCTGGCCTGCTGTATGGCAACCTTACCGGGTTTGCCTCGCCCGCCTACATGGCCTGGACCCTGTCTGGCGAGCTCATCGTGATGGTGGTGCTTGGTGGCATGGGCACTGTTTTCGGCCCACTGGTGGGTGCGCTGGTGCTGCTCATCAGCGAAGAATTGCTCAGGGCCCTGACTGACCACTGGATGATGATTCTGGGGCCGCTCATCGTGTTGGCGGCCCTCAGCGCTCGGCGTGGTGTGTACGGCTACCTGCTCGATTGGGACGCCTACCGCGATCGCCGTCGTGCCAGGCAAGCGCGCCAGGGCCGGTCCGGAGAGGGGCTGTGAGGCCACTGCTGCAGCTCGAGCAACTGGTCAAACGCTATGGCGGCTTGCTCGCCACCGACCATGTTTCGCTGGCCTTGGCGCCGGGCGAGCTGCATGCGGTCATCGGCCCCAACGGCGCGGGCAAAACCACCCTCATTGGGCAGCTCGCCGGCGAAATTCGACCCGACAGTGGCCGCACCCTGTTTGACGGCCGCGACATCACCGGTCTGCCCACGGCGCAACGGGCCCTGCTGGGCCTGGCCAGATCGTTTCAGATTACCTCGGTGTTTCCCGAGTTCACGGTGCTGGAGAACGTGGCCTTGGCCATGCAGGCGCACTGCGGCCACAGTTTTCGTTTCTGGACCCCGGTGCTGAGCCAGGCCGAGTTGGTAGAGCCGGCACACAGCGCCATTGCGCAGGCCGGCCTGGCCGAGCGCAGCAGCGCCCGCGTGGCCGAGTTGGCCCATGGCGAGCGGCGCCAACTCGAGCTGGCCATGGTGCTGGTGGCCAGACCCAAACTGCTGCTGCTTGATGAGCCCATGGCCGGCATGAGCCGCCAGGAATCGGGCCTGGTGGTGGAACTGCTTGGCCGGCTCAAGGGCCAGTACACCATGCTGCTGGTTGAGCACGACATGGACGCCGTGTTTGCGCTGGCAGACCGGGTCTCGGTGATGGTGAACGGGGCCATTGTTGCGAGCGATAAACCCGAGGCGATCCGTGGCAACGAGCTGGTGCGCAGGGCCTACCTGGGCGACGAGGAGCTGCCCGCATGACGGCGCTGTTGCAGGTGCAGGAGCTGCAGACCTTCTACGGTGACGCCCAAGCCCTGTTTGGGGTGGGCCTGTCGGTTGCCGAAGGTGAGTTCGTGACCATGCTGGGGCGCAATGGCATGGGTAAAACCACCACCGTGAGTTCCATCATGGGCATCCGGCCGGCCCGTGGCGGGCGCATTGTGTTTGCCGGCCAAGACATCACCCGGCTGCCCTCCCACCAGATCGCCCGCCTGGGCGTTGGCTTGGTGCCGGAGCAGCGGCAGGTGTTTCCCAACCTCACGGTGCACGAGAACCTGGTCGCCACGGCGCACAACCGGCTGCGCCGCCCGCAGCCCTGGACCTTGCAGCGGGTCTATGCGCTGTTTCCGCGCCTGCAGGAGCGAAGCGGTAACCTGGGGGCCAACCTCTCCGGTGGCGAGCAACAAATGCTGGCGATTGGCCGCGCGCTCATGACCAACCCCCGCTTGCTGGTGCTCGATGAGGCCACCGAAGGCCTCGCCCCGCTGGTTCGGGCCGAGATCTGGCATTGCCTGGGTGCCCTCAAGAAAACCGGTTTGTCGGTGCTGGTGATTGATAAAAATCTTGGCCCGCTGCTGCGCCTGGCCGACAGCCACTGCGTGCTGGAGAAGGGGCAAACCATTTGGAGCGGCTCCTCAGCGGCCCTGCTGGAGGCCAGACACATGCTCAAGGAAAGCCTGGGTGTCTGACTGGCGTGCGCTGGCACCGGAGGCGCTGGAGCGTGCCTACAACGCCCGTGCCACCGTGGCCGATATCGAGGCCGAGTTGCAGGCCTACCGAGCGGGCTCCAGCCCGATGTACCAGCGCCTGCGCTGCCAAGCTGGTTTGCGTTATGGTGAGTCGCCTGACGAAACCCTGGATTTTTTCCCGCTACCCGGGCGAACCGATGCGCCGCTATTTGTGTTCATTCATGGCGGCTACTGGCGTGCGCTGTGCAAAGAAGACTCGGTCTTCATGGCGGAAAATTTCACCTCGCTGGGTATTGCAGTGGCCGCACTCGACTACAGCTTGGCACCCGCTGCACATTTGTCGGTGATGGTGGCCCAGTGCCGGCGCGCCGTGGCCTGGTTGGGCCATAACAGCCGGTCGCTGGGTGTGGACGCTGGCCGCATGGTGGTGGCCGGCAGCTCGGCCGGTGCGCATCTGGCGGCGATGGTGCTCAATGACACCTCCTTGGCTGCTGCCAAGCCGCTTGGCGGCCTGCTGGTGAGTGGCCTGTTTGACCTAGAGCCCTTGCGCCACACCCTGCCCAACAGCTGGCTCAAGCTCAGTGCCGAGCAGGCGCAGGCTTTAAGCCCCCAGCACCACCTGCCGGCGCCGGGCTGTGCCCTGCAGGTGGCGGTGGCAGAGCACGATACCGACGAGTTCAAACGCCAGTCGCGCGACTATGCGCAGGCCTGTTCAGCCGCAGGCAGGCCGACGGTGTTTTATGAGCTTGCAGGGCGCAACCATTTTGATGTGATTTTGGACTGGACCCGCCCCGACACAGCCCTTACCGGCAGTGCCTTGGCACTGCTGGGGATGGCTGCCTGAGACCGGCTCGCAGGTGCCTCAGCAGCCCGGGGTTCAGCTCAAGACCACGCTGCTCAGGCGGCGCCGGTAGGTGGCCACGGTGGGATCAACCGGTGGAATTTGGCCATCGGCCACCTTCACCTTGGGCGGCTCGATGAGTTCGAGAATGGCGATATAGGTTTTCCGTGCCAGATCCTCGGACCAGGTTTTGTCGCGCATCAGGATATCGAGTAATTCGTCCATCGCGGCGGTCCAGTGCTGCGCGGCCATGGCCAGTTGGGCTTTGCCAAAACGGGCCTCGAAATCGCGCCGGTTGGCGGCTATTTTCAGGTCCAGTGCGGCGTTGGCGCCGGCCAGGTCTGGGTGCTGGGCGGCGAAATCAATTGCCTCGAGCCAGCGCTCAAGCGCCTCGAGGCGGCGCACTTGCGCAGCCCGAGTGGCGACCGGCGCAAAGGCCGCCCGGGCCTGCTCGACCTGCTGCATCTGCAGCAGCAGCTTGACGTAATCAAAGCGGGCGCCCTCGTCTTGCGGGGCCAGCAAAACCGCTTGGTGCAGGGCTTCGAGTTGCACCTGCGGATCGTTGGCATCGGGGGCATCGCTGATTTCCACGCCGGTGACCTCGGCCTCCAGCACATCGTTGGCCGGCAGGTGCTTGTCTAGAAAAGCCTTGATCTGGCTCTCGGGTTGCGCGCCCATGAAGCCATCCGCCGGCTTGCCGTTCACCATCAGCACACAGGTGGGGATGCTGCGGATACCAAAGGCCTGGCTGAGCTCCTGCTGTTGATCAGAATCAATCTTGACGAGCTTGAAGCGCCCGGCGTAATCGGTCTCAATCTTTTCAAGCAGCGGGCCGATGACCTTGCAGGGGCCGCACCAGGGGGCCCAAAAATCAACCAGCACGGGCGTGTGCATGGAGGCTTCAATCACCTCGGCGTCAAAGTTTTCAACAGTCACATTCATCATGGCAGGCAGTTCGGGCTAAGTTAGTAAAATTAAAGGCTGTCAACTTTTTGGGGGCTGGGCTTGAGGCGGCCTGCCGCAGTGTATCGACCCGCCACGCCCCAAACTATGAAAAACATCCAGATCGGCGTGGTGATGGGCTCGGGTTCTGATTGGGACACGATGCAGCATGCGGTGCATATTCTCCAACAGTTCGGCATCGGCCATGAGGCGCAGGTGGTTTCGGCGCACCGCATGCCCGACGCCATGTTTGCTTATGCCGAGACAGCGCGCCAACGTGGCTTGACCGCCATCATTGCCGGTGCCGGTGGCGCCGCCCATCTGCCCGGCATGCTGGCGGCCAAGACCACGCTGCCGGTGCTGGGCGTGCCGGTGCCCTCCAAACATCTCAATGGGGTCGACTCTTTGCACAGCATGGTGCAAATGCCCAGGGGGGTGCCGGTGGCCACGTTTGCCATTGGTGCTGCCGGGGCGGCCAATGCGGCCCTGTTTGCCGTGGCCATGCTGGCGCAACACGACACGGACTTGTGCCAGCGGCTTGAAGCCTACCGCGCCGAGCAGACCCGGGAGGCCGGCAGCGTCACGCTGCCGCCGGCGCCATGAGCTCGTCCGCGATTTTGCCGGGCCCGAGCAAAGGCCAGCAGACCACGCTGGGGGTGATGGGCGGGGGCCAGCTGGGCCGCATGTTTGTGCAGGCCGCGCAGCGCATGGGTTATTTCACCGCGGTGCTCGACCCCGATGTGATCAGCCCGGCGGGCCTGGTGAGTCACTACCATATTCATGCCGATTACCTCGATGAGCAGGGTCTGGCGCAGCTGATGCAGCGCTGTGCTGCCATCACCACCGAGTTTGAGAACGTGCCGGCGCCGGCCCTGCACACGCTGGGCGCGCACCGGCCGGTAGCCCCTGGCGCAGAGTCGGTGGCCATTGCTCAGGACCGAATCAAGGAAAAAGCCCATTTTGTGCGCTGCGGCGTGCCCTGCGCACCCTATGCCGTGCTGCAAAGCGAGACCGACCTGGCTGCCGTGCCGGATACCCTGCTGCCCGGCATTCTGAAGACAGCCCGGCTCGGTTACGACGGGCGCGGCCAACTTCGGGTACGCACGCGCGATGAACTGGCAAACGCCTGGGCCACTTTGAAGGGTGTACCCTGCGTGTTGGAGCAGTTGCTGGACCTGCAATCCGAGTTGTCGGTGGTGGTGGCGCGTGGCTGGGACGGCGTCATGGTGCATTACCCGGCGCAGGCCAATGTGCACCGAGACGGCATCCTGGCCATCACCTCGGCCCATGCGGGCAACCTGCCACCGGCCCTTGGCGACAGCGCGGTTGCGGCCACCCGAGCCATCGCAGAGGGCCTGAACTATGTCGGGGTGCTGTGCGTTGAATTTTTTGTGCTCCAGGACGGCAGCCTGATCGTCAACGAAATGGCCCCCCGCCCACACAACAGCGGCCACTACACACTGGACGCCTGCGATGTCTCGCAGTTCGAGCTCCAGGTGCGCACCCTGGCCGGCCTGCCCCTGAACGCCCCCCGCCAGCACAGCCCGGCCATCATGCTCAACCTGCTCGGCGAGCTGTGGCTTAATTGGGGTCAGATTCCAATTAAATCTGCTGATACTGCTCAGCTTCCAGCGCCCGTAAAATTGAAATCTGACCCCAATTATTTTGATCTCGCCCAGCTGCTGGCTCTGCCTGGCGTGCACCTGCACCTGTATGGAAAGTTGCAGCCTAAACCGGGACGCAAGATGGGCCACTTGACGATCAGCGCTGCCACGGTGGCCGAGGTCAAGGCCAGGGCCCTGTTGGCCTGCCGCTTGCTCGGGATTGAGCCGCTGGCTGACTGGCTGGCGCCGTGATCCTGGCCGGCCCGCAAGCCGAGTCAATCGCCGCTGCTGCCGACACCCTGCGCGCTGGCGGACTGCTGGGCCTGCCGACAGAAACCGTGTACGGGCTGGCTGCGGATGCCCAAAACCCGGCTGCAGTAGCGTGTATTTTTTCTGCCAAGGGCCGGCCGGCCGAGCACCCGCTGATCGTGCATGTGCTCGACGCAGCAGCAGCAGCGCACTTTGCCAGCGAGATACCGGCCTTCGCGCAGGCCTTGATGCAGGCCTTCTGGCCGGGACCACTGACCCTCATCTTGCCGCGCCGCCCCGGGGTGGCCGGGGCGGCGGCAGGCGGGCAGGACTCGATTGGCCTGCGTTGCCCAGCCCACCCGGTGGCGCTGGGTGTGTTGGCAGCCTGCGCTGGCCTCGCGCCCCCCATGCCGGGCCTCGCCGTGCCCAGCGCCAACCGGTTTGGCCGGGTCAGCCCGACCACGGCCGCCCATGTGCAGGATGAATTTGGCCCGGCCCTGCTGATTCTGGATGGCGGGCCCTGCGCGGTGGGCATCGAGTCAACCATCGTCGATTGCAC
>CAMATS010000070.1 GCA_945861195.1 Rhodoferax sp. OV413 | reverse complement strand
GCCGAATTGAGGGTCAGGCTCACGCCGCTGTCCGGCCGGCGCGATGCGCCTTGAGCTCCCATAATGCGCTTGCAATACTGAGCAGTTTCTCGAACGAAATGGGCTTGGGCAGCACCAGAAAATTATCCGGCACGCCGCCACGCAAATTGATATCGGCCCGGCTCAAGCCGGTGACCACCACCGCCGTCATGCCAGCATGCTCGGCCTTGCTGTTGAGTATTTTGAGCATCTGAAAACCATCAACCCCCGGAATATCCAGGTCGATGAACAGCAAATCGGGCCGAAACCGCTCAATGACCATCAGGGCGTCGATGCCGTTGTCCACCACCTCAAGCACCGGGCCCATCGGCCAAGTCCTGAGAATGGTTTGGTAGAGCAAACGCAGGTCGGCGTCGTCTTCAGCCACCAACACCCGCAAGGGGCCGCCCGAGGGCACAGCGACCGCCGCCGTGGCCGCCGCAACCGGTTTGTGGTGCAGCATGCGGTTGATGGATTCCCGCGTGATGCGGCGGTGTCCGCCCGGGGTTTTCCAGGCTTCGAGCAAACCGGTGTCTACCCACAATTGCACTGTGCCCACCGAAATCGACAAAATCTCGGCTGCTTCGCTGGTGGTGCAAAATATTTTTTGCTTCTTTAAATCAGTGCTGGCCATGGGAATAGAGCATAGCCCGTTTTTGACAGTATTGTGGAATCGGCTCAAAAATGCTCAATTCGTCAAAGCCACCTCCAGCCAGCCTTCGACCTCATGGGCGCAGGTGGCAGGGGACTGGCGGGGCGGCCTTGAGGTGGAGCCAAGCGCAGGGTGAGCTGCCAGCCCTGACCGATGGCCGCACCATCGAACCGGCCGGGCTGGGTGAGCGCGTAGGGGATTTCGGGGCACTGGCGAAAGCCGGCCTAGGGTTAGCCCTAGTAGCCTCACCACAACAATTAATGAACAATTAATTAATTCGTGCGGTGGATGACTGTGCGAAGCAACCCTGCTCCACGGCTGGCCTGTCGCGCCACCGGAGCTCACTTCAGGAGACAACAACATGATCAAGGTATCCCAACTGGCCGCTGCGGTGGCCATGGTGGTCACGGCGGCCGCGGTGCAGGCCGGCGAGGTCGAGGTGCTGCACTACTGGACTTCGGGTGGCGAAGCCAAATCCGTGGCCGAGCTGAAGAAGATCATGCAGGCCAAAGGCCATGTCTGGAAAGACTTTGCCGTGGCCGGCGGCGGGGGCGACAACGCCGCCACCGTGTTGAAGAGCCGAGTCGTGTCGGGCAACCCACCGGCCGCAGCCCAGATCAAGGGCCCAGCCATCCAGGAATGGGCTGCCGAAGGTGTGCTGGCCAATCTGGACGCCACCGCCAAGGCCGAGAAGTGGGACAGCCTGCTGCCCAAGGTCGTGGCCGATGTCATGAAGTACAAGGGCAACTACGTGGCTGCCCCGGTCAATGTGCACCGCGTCAACTGGATGTGGGCCAACGCCGCCGTATTGAAAAAAGCCGGTGTGGCGGGTATGCCCAAGACCTGGGACGAGTTTTTTGCAGCCGCCGACAAGGTCAAGGCCGCCGGCCTGATCCCGGTCGCCCATGGCGGCCAAAACTGGCAGGATTTCACCACCTTTGAGTCGGTGGTGCTGGGTGTGGGCGGTGCCAAGTTTTACAACGACGCGCTGATCAAGCTCGACGCCAAGGCGCTGGACAGCGACACCATGAAGAAGTCGCTGGAGACCTTCCGCAAGGTCAAGAGCTACACCGATGCTGCTGCCCCCGGCCGCGACTGGAACCTGGCCACAGCCATGGTGATGCAAGAGAAAGCCGCCTTCCAGTTCATGGGTGACTGGGCCAAGGGCGAGTTCCTGGCCGCTGGCAAGGCCCCGGGCAAAGACTTCCTGTGCGCCGCCGCTCCAGGCACCGCCAACGCCTACACCTTCAACGTCGACTCGTTTGCGATGTTCAAGCTCAAAGACAGTGGCGCGCAAAAGGCCCAGGGCGACCTGGCAGCGGCCATCATGGGCACCGAGTTCCAAGAGGTGTTCAACCTGAACAAGGGCTCGATCCCGGTTCGCCTGAACATGAGCATGGCCAAGTTTGACGACTGCGCCAAGACCTCCAGCAAGGACTTTGTCGACACCGCCAAGACCGGCGGTCTGGTGCCCTCAGTCGCCCACGGCATGGCCATCAAGCCAGCCGCCGAAGGCGCCATCAAGGACGCCGTCAGCCAGTTCTGGAACGACGACAAGATCTCGGTCGCCGACGGCATGAAGAACATCGCCAAGGCTGCCGCCACCAAGTAAGGTCTGACCCTTGAAAGGATTCCCGCGCAGGCGGGAATCCTTTTTTTTAGCCCCATGAAATCCCTCGAAACCCTGATTCCAAAGCTGGTGGTGGCACCCGGCTTTGTGCTGGGCTTTGCGTTCATCTATGGCTTCATGGTCTGGAACGGGGTACTGTCGGTGACCGGCTCGCGCATGCTGCCCAATTACGACGAGTTCGTGGGGCTTGAACAATACAGCCGGCTGTGGGAGATGGACCGCTGGTGGGTGGCGCTGAAAAACCTGGGCATTTTCAGCGTGCTGTATGTGGGGGGCTCGCTGCTGCTGGGCCTACTGCTGGCCATCGTGCTGGATCAGAAGGTGCGGGCCGAAGGGGTGCTGCGCACCATTTACCTGTACCCGATGGCGCTGTCTTTCATTGTGACCGGCACCGCTTGGAAGTGGATTTTGAACCCCAGCCTCGGGCTGGAAAAGCTGATGCATGACCTGGGCTGGGCCAGTTTCAAGTTCGACTGGCTGGTGCAGAGCGATACCGCCATTTATTGCATTGTGATTGCCGGCATCTGGCAGTCGGCTGGCTTTGCCATGGCGCTGTTTCTGGCCGGGCTGCGCGGCATTGACGACAGCATCATCAAGGCGGCTCAGATTGACGGCGCCTCGTTGCCGCGCATTTACTGGCGCATTATTCTGCCGATTCTGCGCCCGGTGGTGTTCTCCACTATTCTGGTGCTGGCGCACCTCTCCATCAAAAGCTTTGACCTGGTGATGGCACTGACCGCCGGCGGCCCCGGTTTTGCCACCGACGTGCCGGCCACCTTCATGTTTGTGATGAGCTTCAACCGCGGCCAGATCGGGCTGGGCGCTGCCAGCGCCACCATGATGCTGGCCACGGTGGCGGCGATTGTGGTGCCCTACCTGTACAGCGAACTGCGCGCCAAACCCCATGATCGCTAAACACCTGTCCCGGTTCATGCTGTACGCGCTGCTGCTGTTGGCGGCCGGCTTTTTCCTGGCGCCGCTGTATGTGATGCTGGCCACCTCACTCAAAGACGCGGCGCAAATCCGCTCAGGCAACCTGCTCAGCCTGCCCGCCTCGCTCAACTTCGAGGCCTGGGAGCTGGCCTGGGCCACCGCCTGCACCGGGGTGGACTGCCGCGGCCTGCAGCCCTATTTTTGGAACTCGGTGCTGATGGCCGTGCCGGCGGTGCTGATCTCCACCGCCTGGGGCGCCATCAACGGCTATGTGCTGAGCTTGTGGAAGTTTCGCGGCAGCGAGCTGCTGTTCGGCTTCATGCTGTTTGGCGTGTTCATGCCCTTTCAGGTGGTGCTGCTGCCCATGAGCCAGGTGCTGGGTTACCTGGGGTTGTCCAGCTCGCTCGCCGGCCTGGTGCTGGTGCACTGCCTGGCCGGGCTGGCGGGCACCACGCTGTTCTTTCGCAACTACTACGCCGCCATTCCCAAAGAGCTGATTAACGCGGCGCGCATCGACGGCGCGAGCTTCTGGCGCATCTTCTGGCGCATCGTGCTGCCCATGTCCACGCCCATTTTGATGGTGACGCTGATCTGGCAGTTCACCAACATCTGGAACGACTTTCTGTTCGGCGTGGCCTTCAGCAGCGCTGACAGCAAACCGATCACGGTCGGCCTGAACAACATGGCCAACACATCGAGCAGCGTGAAAAGCTACAACGTCGACATGGCGGCAGCCGTGATCGCCGGCCTGCCGACCATGTTGGTCTACGTGCTGGCCGGCCAGTATTTCGTCAGAGGGCTCACGGCCGGCGCCGTGAAAGGATAGTCAAGATGGCAGCAGCAGTACAGATCGCGGGCATCCGCAAGGTGTTTGGCAAGGGTGAGCGCGCGGTGGAGGTGCTCAAGCGCATCGACATCGACGTGGCTCCGGGTGAGTTTCTGATCCTGGTCGGGCCCTCGGGCTGCGGCAAGTCCACCCTGCTCAACATCATTGCCGGGCTTGAAGAGCCGAGCGAGGGCGAGCTGCGCATTGCCGGGCGCAATGTGCTGGGCGTGGCCCCGGCCCAGCGCGACATCGCCATGGTGTTCCAAAGCTACGCCCTTTACCCCACCATGAGCGTGGCCGACAACATCGGCTTTGCGCTGGAAATGCGCAAGGTGCCCAAGGCGGCCCGCGCCAAGCGCATTACTGAGGTGGCCGCCATGCTGCAGATCGAGCACCTGCTGGATCGCCGACCGGCCCAGCTCTCGGGCGGCCAGCGTCAGCGGGTGGCCATGGGACGGGCCCTGGCGCGGGACCCGCAGCTGTTTTTGTTTGACGAGCCGCTGTCCAACCTGGACGCCAAGCTGCGCGTAGAGATGCGCGCCGAGATCAAGCGCCTGCACCAGCTCAGCGGCATCACCAGTGTGTATGTGACGCACGACCAGATCGAGGCCATGACGCTGGGCAGCCGCATTGCCGTCATGAAAGACGGCGTGTTGCAACAGATCGGCACGCCCGACGACATCTACAGCCGCCCAGCCAACACCTACGTGGCTGGCTTCATTGGCTCGCCTACTATGAATTTCATAGCTGGAACCCCAATAAGCACGGGGGCTGGAGGCCTTTTTTCCTTTAAAGGTGGGCAAATCGCGCTGCCCTGCCCAGCCGCCGCCCAGGCCACGCTGGGCCTGCGGCCCGAGCACCTGCAACTGCAGGCCGACGCCCCCTGGCGCGGCCAGGTGCTGCTGGTGGAGCCCACCGGCGCCGACACCTTTGTCGTGGTGCAAACCACCGCCGGCCCGGTCACGGTGCGGGTGGCGCCGCAAACCCCGGTGCAGGTGGGCGAATCAATCGGCCTGGCGGTGAGCGCGGCGCACGCCAATTGGTTCGATACCGAGAGCGGACAGCGGCTGGCCTGAGCGGCACGGCGAGGCCAGCCGCGCCCTGGTCATCAGCTCATTTCCAGCTCAAGTCGAGCTTTCTGCCGTGCGCAGCGCAATCCCGCAAATAGAGGTTGATGAGGCTCTGGTACGGGATACCCACCTGGTCCGAGATGGCCTTGAAGTAGCCGATGGAATCCTCATCGAGACGGATCGTGATCTGCTTCTTGAGCTGTGACGCGTAGGGATTTTGTCGGGCCTTGGAGAAATCGTATTCTTTTTTCATGAGGGTCACCTCTGCGTGTATTGCCTTGATTCTTGCGGTGTCGCCTTGCGGGCGGAAATGATACGAATGACTTGGTCGTCATCCCGATAGCAATGGCAAGCCAGAATAAGCCGCAAGTTGCCACTGATGCCTAACAAAACAAATCGGTCTTCTGACCCCGAATGATCAGGGTCATCTATCAATTTAGCTCTTTCATCAAAAAAGACGGTTCGAGCTTCGTCGAAAGAGACGCCGTGCTTTTTTGCATTGGCAGCCGCCTTTTGGGGATCCCACTCGAAACGTAAGGCACTCATAACGACAGTGTAATTACACCGAAGGTCGCTGGTAAGCCTGCTACCTGTGAAAGGATCGGTAAAGTGGCCGCGCAGTGGGAAACCACCCCTCGCCCAGGCCACTTTAGGCCTGCGGCCCGAGCACCTGCAACTGCAGGCCGACGCCCCCTGGCGCGGCCAGGTGCTGCTGGTGGAGCCCACTGGCGCCGACACCTTTGTCGTGGTGCAAACCACCGCCGGCTCGGTCACGGTGCGGGTGGCGACGCAAACCCCGGTGCGGGTGGGTGAATCGATCGGCCTGGCGGTGAGCGCGGCGCACGCCAACTGGTTCGATACGGCGAGCGGACAGCGGCTGGCTTGAGGCCACGCTCCGTGCGACGTCATCTTTTGATGCGGCACGAGGGAGACAACTTACCTGGGCGAATCAATCAGCCTCGCGTTGATCAGCTGTCGCCAGATTCCAGTCCCGCAGCCCCAAGCCTAAACCCTTCAGGGCCCAGCGCCAGCGCCAGCGGCAGTGTCAGGCGCAGGCAAAGGCCCGTGGGCTGTAATGGCACGGCCTTGGCCGATCCGCCGTGGCGCTGCGCAATAGCGGCCACAATGGCCAGCCCCAGGCCGCAGCCACCCGGGCGTTCACTGGCGCGCCAAAAGCGCTCAAACACATGGGCCAGATCAGCCGGGGGAATGCCGGGGCCGTTGTCTTCCACCTCCAGCAGCCCGGCTGCGGCCTGACGCGTCACGCGCAACGTGACCACCGCGCCAACGCCGGCGTAGTTCAGCGCGTTGTCGAGCAGGTTGTTGAGCGCCTCTCTCAGCAGCAGGGGCTCGCCCTGGATCGACAGCTCTTCCGCTCCCTCGTAGCCCAGGTCCACACCGGCGACCAGCGCGCGTGGCGTCCACTCGCGTGCCACCTCGCGCGCCAATGCGGCCAAGTCCAGGGCCTGCAGCCGCACCTCGGCCTCATTGCGCGCGAGTGAGAGCAATTGCTGCACCAGGTGGGCACTGCGCTGGGCCCCGGCCAGCACCTTGCCCAGGCGCTCACGCAGCGCCTGCGGGTTGGCCTCGGCCAGCGCCAGCTCGGTCTGGCTGATCAACCCGGCCAAAGGCGTACGCAGCTGGTGCGCGGCGTCATTGAGAAAGCGCTTTTCCTGGCCCAGGCTGCGCCGCACGGCGGATAGCAGCTGGTTCACAGCGCCGGCCAGCGCGTGCACCTCTTGCGGCGCCTGCGTCATCTCGATCGGCCGCAACGCCGCCAGGCTTTGCTCTCGCCGGTCACCCAATTGAGCCTGCAAGCGCTTGAGGGGCCGCAGGCCGCGCACGATGCCGCCGTAGACCAACACACTCAGCACTGCGCCCAGCAGCAGCAGTGGCACCAGCATGTCGGCCACCAGTTCGGCCGTGATGCGCTGCTGCACTGCCAGGCTTTTGGCCACCTGCACCCGCATGCGTTGCGGCGCCAGCGAGTCGCCGTAGTCCAGGTCCAGCAGGGCCACGCGCATCGGCTTGCCGTCCACCTTGGCGTTGTACAGACTCGGCACGCCGCTGGCCGGCTCGGCAGTGTCGGCCGGGCCGGGCAGCATGCCGTTGCCCAGCAGAAATTTGCCAGGTGGCGAGGACACGGTGTAGCTGACTCGGTCCTTGGGATCCTGCTCAATGATGTCCTGGGCCGCGCGCGGAAAATCAATCAGCAGGCCCGAGCCGACGGGTTTGACCTGGCGCGCCAGCGACAGCACCGATTGGGTGAGCGACTGGTCGATGCCTTTCTCGGCATAACTTAGCGCAATGCGATAGGCCAGCAGCCCCCCCACCAGCCACAGCACCAGCTGCGGCAACAGCAGCCACAACAACAGCTGGCGCTGCAGCGATAGGCCCTGGACGGCACCCGGTGGGGTCATGGGCGGGTTTGCTCCAGCAGGTAGCCCAGGCCGCGCACATTGCGAATGTTTAACCCCGAATCCTCCAGCTTTCGGCGCAAGCGGTGGATGTAGACCTCCAGGGCGTTGGAGGCCATGCCGCCGCTGCCGGCGCCGCTATCGCCAGACTCCGTCTGCCACGCCGCCAGCACCGCCTCGCGGCTGACCACCTGCCCGGCCTGGGTCACCAGCAGGGACAGCAGCACCCATTCCCGTTGCGTCAGTTCCAGTGGCACCTCACCCACCCAGGCCAGCGGCTGACTGGCATCGACGCGCAGTCGCCCGTGTTGATCGGCCGGCAGCTCCAGTGAGCCGGCAAAGGCCGGCAGGCGGGCGCGGCGCAGCAGTGCGCCCAGCCGCGCCTGCAACTCGGCCATGCTGAAGGGTTTGGTCAGGTAGTCGTCGGCGCCGAAGTTGAGGCCCTGCACCCGGTCGTCCACGCCATCGCGGGCAGTCAGCACCAGCACCGGCAGCGCGCTGTGGCGCAGTCGAATCCACTGCAACAGTTCCAGTCCGCTGACCCGGGGCAAGCCGAGGTCGAGAATCACGCCGTCATAGCGCTGCGCTTCCAACAAGCCCTGCGCCAAGGCGCCATCCGCCGCGGGTGTGACCGTATGGCCGGCCTGCGCCAGCTGCGCGCCCAGCGCGTCGCGCAACAAGTCGTCGTCTTCAACAATCAGCAAACTGGCCATGGACGCAGCATACCAAGAAGACCCTGCTGAACTGAGCGGCCAAAGAACGCGTCAATCACGACTCAATCGGGGATGCATGGCAGCCTGCACTGCGGCAATCCGCTCCTGGAAAACGGCCTCGCCAATCTGGCTGCCACTGGCACCAGCAGCCTGCGCGGCAGCCGCCACCGATGCGCTTGGCACCCCCTGCGCCGCAGCCAGCGCCACCAGCAAGCGCGGGCGCTGCGGGTAAGCCGAGTCCTGCAAGCCGAGCCGACCGCGCGCATCGCACTCACATGCCAGCAGCACCTCGGCAAAGCGCTGCGGTTGGCGCAGCGCGTCGCATCGCGTCAGCAGCCGCATCACCGCAGCAGCATTGAGGTCTGCGCTGCGATGGATATTGCCGTGCTCGCGCGCCACCACCTCGGCCAATTCGCGACAGGCCGCTGGCACGCGCAAGCGATCGGCAAGTTGGCGCAGCAGGCCCACGCTGCGGCCTTCATGGCCCAAGTGGCGCGGCCACAAATCGGGCGGCGTGCTGCCCTTGCCCAGGTCATGGCACAGACAGGCAAAAC
>CAMATS010000069.1 GCA_945861195.1 Rhodoferax sp. OV413 | reverse complement strand
TACAACCGGGTGTATGCGGGCTCGACCGCCTTGGAGGGGCCCTCGGGGCGTATTGTTCTCAACAAAGACGAGGCCGGCTTCATGGGCCTGCAGCCAAGCGATACGCCGCGGGTGTTGCCCAGTATTCCCAACTTTTTGAACACCCTGGCCAGCAGCAACCCCAGGCCAGCCGCCGCGCCAAGCCCGGCTGTGGCGGCCACTGGCTCGCGGCAGTTGCTGATCTCGGTGCGCTATGGGGATGCCAGTGTTGCCCAGACCAACTCCAGCCAGCGCGACAACAATTCCGAGCAGCGGGTGCAGGCCATAGAGGGCGAGCGCGCCTCCTTGACCCTGTACCAAGCCACCGGCTCGCGCCAGGTCGGGCAGGGGGGCGCCCGGGCTGAAACCAGCAGCGTGTTGACCGTGGTGGCTGAAATCACGGGTGGTCGGGCGGTGGTGCAGTTTTTTGCGCAACAGCAGACCCAGGGCGTGCGCGCCAGCGACGCCAGCAAAGTGGAGACCACGCTGAGTGTGCCGGTGGGCGTTTGGACCGAGGTCAGCGGCAAGGGGCCGTGGAGCAGTGGCAACACCGTCACCTCCTCATCTCGCAGCACGCCCGAGGCCAGCCGGATTTACCTGAAGGTTGACGAGGTCCGGCGCTGACTGCCATGGCCAGCCGCTTTGGCAAATTGTGGGCTTGGCGTGTGCTGCTCGGGCTGGGGCTGGTGGCCTTGTTCGCTGGCCATGCGGCACAGTGGTACCGCCTGCCGCTGCTGCCCAGGCTGGAGTCGATGCTCTATGACTTGCGGGTGCGGGCCCTGGCGCCGCAAACCCTGGATGAGCGCATCGTGGTGGTGGACATCGATGAGAAAAGCCTGCTTGAGAAAGACCGTGGTGGCGAGGGCCGCTGGCCCTGGCCGCGCGACCGCCTGGCCCGGTTGGTGACGCTGCTGCTGGAGCAGCAGGCCTCGCTGGTGGCGGTGGATTTGATTTTGTCTGAAAAAGACCAGTCCTCTGGCCTGGCGGTGTTGGAGGCCCTGGCCAAAGACGAGCTCAAGGCTGATGCACAGTTCAAGCAGGCGCTGGAAAAATGGCGCCCGCGCCTGTCTTTTGACCAGCTGTTTGCCCAATCCATGCAAGCCGGCCCGGTGGTGCTGGGTTTTGCTTTTCACAATGGCATGGCGGCGGTAGATACCCGCTTGCCCGAGGGCGTGGCCGCCGCCGACTGGGGCTTGAGCGCCCTGCGCGCCCAGTCTTACCCGGGCTACACCGGCATGTTGCCCGAGTTTGCAGACGCTGCAGCCGGCGCTGGCCACCTGAACCCGCTGGTGGATGAGGACGGTGTGAGGCGGCGCGTGCCCCTGCTCATAGAGCACCAAGGGCGCTATTACCCGGCCCTGTCGCTGGCGGTTTTGCAGGCCTTTACCGGCGTGTCTGAACTCGGGCTGTCGCGCTCGACTTACGGCAGCAATGCCGAACCCCGGGTTGAATCCATCAGCGTCGGGCCCATTGAGATACCGGTGGATGACGCACTCAACGCCTTGGTGCCGTTTCGGGGTGCGCAGGGGAGCTTTCCCTATTATTCTGCGCTTGATGTGTTGCAGGGCCGGCTGCCTGCTGATGCCCTGAAAAACCGCATCGTGCTGATCGGTACCTCAGCCAGCGGACTGGCCGATTTGGTGGCAACGCCCTTCGGGGTCAGCTTTCCGGGCGTGGAGGTGCATGCCAACCTGATCTCGGGCATGCTGGACGCCCGGGTGTTGCACCGCCCGGCCTACACCCAGGGTCTGGAGCTGCTCACGGTGCTGCTGCTGGGCTGCTTGCTGGTGTTTGGGGGTCTGTGGCGCAAAGCCCGTTACACCATAGGCGTGGGCGTGCTGGCTTTGGCCGCACTGCTCGCCACCAGCAGCGCGCTGCTGTGGCAAGAGCAACTGCTGCTGCCCCTGGCCACGCCACTGGCCTGTTTGCTCAGCCTGTTTGCCTACCAAATGGCCTATGGGTTTTTTGTGCAAAGCCGTGGCATGCGGCAAATCTCAGACCTGTTTGGCTACTATGTGCCGCCTGAATTGGTTGAGAAGATGGCCGAGAACCCGGGCGCTTTCACGATGGTGCCGTTGCAGCGCGATCTGACAGTTTTGTTTGCCGATGTGCGGGGGTTTACCTCGATTTCCGAGGGCCTGAGCCCGCATGACCTGTCGGACCTGATCAATACCTACCTGACCGCCATGAGTGAGGTGATACGCGAAGCCAACCAGGGCACGCTGGACAAATACATTGGCGACGCCGTGATGGCTTTTTGGGGCGCGCCGGTGGAAGACCCGCGGCATGCGCAAAACGCGGTGCGCGCAGCCCTGGGCATGCAGGCGCAGGCGCGCCGACTGAGCCAGCAGTTTTTGGAAAAAGGCTGGCCCGAGCTGCGCATTGGCATTGGCCTGAACTCGGGCCCGATGCGGGTTGGCGACATGGGCTCAAAAATTCGCCGGGCTTACACCGTCATGGGTGATGCGGTTAATCTGGGTGCGCGTCTGGAGGGGCTGACCAAGCACTATGGCGTTGGTATTTTGATTGGCGAAGAGACCCAAAAACGCTTGCCCGGCTGGGCCTGCCGAGAGGTCGACCGGGTGCGGGTGAAAGGCAAAAACCGGCCTGTTGCCATCTTTGAGCCTTTGGGGCCGGATGCGGAGTTGCCCGAGACGCTGGCAGCGGAGTTGGCGCAGTGGCAGCAGGTGCTGCTGGCCTACCGGGCGCAAGACTGGGGGGCGGCGCAGTTGCTGCTGGCGAGCCTGCAGGTGCTACAACCCCTGAGCGAGCTCTACGCCTTGTACGCCAAGCGGATTGCACATTTTCAGGCTCACCCGCCGATGGCCCAGTGGGATGGGGCGACCAACCATGAATCCAAATAAAAGGCGGTTTCACAAGCGAGAATGCGGGCTGGTTTTTTGCAAAACAGGGTTGGGTTCAATTCGTCATTGAAGAGCCCAGGTTTGGCTCAGGCTGGAGGATACAAATGCAGGCAAGCAGATTGAGTGTTCAGGGCCGCGCCTTTGCGCATATTGCCGCTTTTCACCCCGAGATCACCGCTTTGCGGCGTGATTTGCATGCCCACCCGGAACTCGGCTTTGAGGAGCACTACACGGTGGCTCGGGTGCGGCAGGCGCTGCAGGTGTGCGGGGTTGACGAAATCCACACCGGCATTGGCAAGACCGGCCTGGTGGCCGTGGTGCGTGGGCGCAGCACGGCGAGCGGCAAGATGATGGGCCTGCGCGCCGACATGGACGCCCTGCCCATGACCGAGCACAACGACTTTGCCCATAAATCGACCAAGCCCGGTTTGATGCACGGCTGCGGTCACGACGGGCACACCGCCATGCTGGTGGCGGCGGCGCGTTACCTGGCCGAGACGCGGCAGTTTGATGGCACAGCGGTGCTGATTTTTCAGCCCGGCGAAGAGGGCTACGCGGGTGCCAGGGCGATGATCGAGGACGGCTTGTTTGAGCGTTTTCCCGTGCAGTCGGTGTTTGGCATGCACAACTGGCCGGCCATGCGCCCGGGCACCGTGGGCATCAACCCGGGGCCGATGATGGCCGCGGCCGACCGCATCACCATCGAGGTGACCGGCAAGGGCGGCCATGGCGGCCACCCCTACGCCACGGTCGACCCGGTGCTGGTGGCCGCGCACATCATCACGGCGGTGCAAAGCATTGTTTCGCGCAATGTCAAGGCGGTAGACAGCGCGGTGATCAGCATCTGCGCGGTGCGCGCCGGCGACCCGGCCGCCATGAGCGTGGTGCCGGGCAGTGCTACCTTGGTTGGCACGGTGCGCAGCTTCAGCCCGGTGGTGCAGGCGCTGGTAGAGCGCCGCCTCAGTGAGCTCTGCGAGGCGGTGGCCATCGGCTTTGGCGCGACCGCGCAGGTGACTTACGAGCGCAGCTACCCGGCCACCATCAACAGCCCGGCCGAGGCCCGGTTTGCCGGCGATGTGGCGCAAAGCCTGGTGGGACATGAGCAGGTGGTGCGCGACTTGGAGCCGAGCATGGGAGCAGAAGATTTTTCTTTCATGCTGCAGGCCAAGCCCGGCGCCTACATGCGCCTGGGTCAGGGTGAAGAAAATGGCCTGGGCAGCTGCTTTTTGCACAACAGCCGCTACGATTTCAACGACGCCGTGCTGCCCCTGGGCGCCGCGTTGCATGCCAGCCTGGCCGAGCAGGGCATGCCGCTGGGCACTGGGGCTCAAGCTGGGCCACAAGCTGGGCCTCAAGCTGAGTCTTAAGCGTAGCGCTTGCTGCGCAGGTTGTTTTTCATCTCGCGCAACAGCGGCTGCAGGGTCTCGCCACCAATGCGCAGGGCCACGCAGGTGGCCAAAATGTCGATGATCATCAGGTGCAGCAGGCGCGAGACCATGGGGCTGTAGCGGTCAAAGCCTTCCGGGTGGTCGGCCGCCAGGTGGATGTGGCCGGCGCTGGCCAGGGGTGAGCCGCTGGCGGTGATGACGATGGTGGTGGCGCCGTTTTTGCGCGCAATATCGCAGGCGTCCATCAGGTCGCGGGTGCGCCCCGAGTTGGAGATCACCACCACGCAGTCGCCCGGGCCGAGCACCGAGGCGCTCATCACCTGCATGTGCCCGTCGCTGTAAGCGATTGCATGCACACCGAGCCGGAAAAATTTGTGCTGTGCGTCCTGCGCCACCACGCCGGAGTTGCCAACACCAAAGAATTCGATGCGCCGGCCGTCATGGTAGGCGGCCACCAGCGCATGGACGGCCCGCTCGATGGCGGTGCTGCTCGCGTCGTTGCGGTACTTCAAAAAGGCGGCAACCGTGTTGTCGATGACCTTGACCATGATGTCGCCGGTTTTGTCGTCAGCGTCCACACTGCGGTGAATAAAGGGTACGCCCTCGCTGACGTTGCCGGCCAGCTTGCGCTTGAAGTCCGACAGCCCGTCGTAGCCCACACTGCGGCAAAAGCGCACCACCGTGGGTTTGCTGACATGGGCCCGGTTGGCCAACTCGCTCACCGGCAAGCTGGCGAATGCCCGTGGATCGCTCAACACCAGGCGGCCCACCCGCTGTTCGGCCGGTGCCAGGGAGGGCAGGGATGCTTTGATGCGGTCAAGCATGGCCGGCTGCGTGCTTGCCGCACTTGTCCCGGGTAAAGACTGGGTGGGTGTTCATGCTTCTTCGGCCCAGCAAAAGCCGTCGCGGGCGATCATGGCGCTGGCGGTGCTGGGCCCCCAGGTGCCGGCGCTGTAGACGCGCGGGCCCTGGGTGTCGTTTTTCCAGTGCTCCAGAATCGGCTCGACCCAGCGCCAGGCCTCTTCTTGTTCGTCGCTGCGCACAAACAGGTTCAGGCGGCCGTCAATCACATCGAGCAGCAGGCGCTCATAGGCGCCCACCCGCTCGGAGCCAAAGCGTTTGTCAAAGTCCAGGTCGAGCTGTACCGGCGCCAGGCTGGAGGCGTTGCGCCGGTTGTCCTGGCCCTGGGCCAGCAGATGCAGCTCCAGCCCGTCGCGCGGCTGCAGGTTGATGACCAGCCGGTTGGCCAGCCCTGGGCGCGAGCTGAAGATGGCATGCGGCGTGGGCCTAAAGTTCACCACAATGTGCGCGTCCCGCCCGGCCAGGCGCTTGCCGGTGCGAATATAAAAGGGCACGCCGGCCCAACGCCAGTTGGCGATCTCGGTGCGCAGCGCCACAAAGGTCTCGGTCGGGCTGTTGGGTTGAACGCCGAGCTCATCGCGGTAGGCGCTCACCGGCGTGCCGGCCACGGTGCCGGCCCCATACTGGCCACGGATGACGTCTTGCGCCAGCGTCTGCGCTGTCCACGGCTTGAGCGAGCGCAGCACCTTGAGCTTTTCGTCGCGAATGGCATCTGCATGGGCGTTGATGGGCGGCTCCATGCCGATCGCGCAGAGCAGTTGCAGCGCATGGTTTTGCACCATGTCGCGCAGGGCGCCGGTGGTCTCGTAGAAGGCGCCCCGCTTTTCCACGCCAAGCTCCTCGGCAATGGTGATCTGGATGTTGGCAATATGCTCGCGCCGCCACAGGGGCTCAAACAGGGCGTTGCCAAAGCGCAGCGCAAACAGGTTTTGGACCGCTGGCTTGCCCAGGTAGTGGTCGATGCGAAACACCTGGCGCTCGCTGAAGACCCGCCGCACCGTGTCATTGATCGTGCGGTTGCTGGCCAAATCATGGCCCAGGGGTTTCTCCAGCACCACCCGGGTTTGGGCGGTGTTCAAGCCGGCAGCGGCGAGTTGCTCGCAGACCACCGTGAACAGGCTAGGCGCGGTGGCCACATACATGAGCACGGTGTCGGCCGCTCGCTGGGCCAGCGCAGCGCCCAGGCGCGCATAGTCTTGCGGGCGCGACAGGTCCATGCGTACAAATTCGAGCATCGCCGCAAAGCGGGTGAACTCTTCCAAGGTGGGGCGTTTGGCCAGCTCTACCTTGTCAAAACGGGTACGGATCAACTCGCGGTATGCTTCGTGACTGTGGTCGTCGCGGCCAACGCCCAAGATTCGCCCACCCGCGGGCAAGGTGCCGTGGCGAAAAGCCTGGAACAGGGCCGGCATCAGTTTGCGCCAAACCAGATCGCCGGTGCCGCCAAACAAAACAAGGTCAAAGGACATGTTTAAGAGTTACATTAAAAAGACGTTCTAATGTAACTTTGTTTCAAGGGTGGCTCAAAAAAAATGCCCCGCAAAAATTTACAGCGAGAAAATAACCATGAACCAGCTCGACGCACTCAAGCAGTACACCACGGTGGTGGCCGACACCGGCGACTTCAAGCAGATGGCGGCTTATCAACCACGCGACGCCACCACCAACCCATCGCTGATTCTCAAGGCGGTGCAAAAACCTGATTACATGCCGCTGCTCAAAGACACCGTGGCGCGCTTTCGAGGGCGCCCGCTCGATGAGCAGATGGATCGGCTGCTGGTGCGCTTTGGCTGCGAGATTTTGTCCATCATCCCGGGGCGGGTGTCCACTGAGGTCGACGCCCGGCTGAGCTTTGACACCGCAGCAAGCCTGGCGCGGGCGCAACGCTTGATCGAGCTTTACCGGGCCGAGGGCATCCACAGCGACCGGGTGTTGATCAAGGTGGCGGCCACCTGGGAGGGGATTGCGGCGGCCGAGCAGTTGCAGCGCCTGGGTATTCACACCAACTTGACGCTGCTGTTCTCGTTTTGCCAGGCGGTGGCCTGCGGCCAGGCCCGGGTACAACTGATTTCTCCCTTTGTAGGCCGTATTTACGACTGGTACAAAAAGGCCGCCGGTGCGGCCTGGGTTGAGGCCGATCACGCCGGCGCGGCAGACCCGGGCGTGCAGTCGGTTCGCCAGATCTACCACTACTATAAAAAATTCGGCATTACCACCGAGGTGATGGGCGCGAGTTTTCGCAACCTGGGCCAAATCACCGCGCTGGCGGGTTGCGATTTGCTCACCATCAGCCCCGATTTGCTGGCCGGCTTGGCAGCCAGTGAGGCGCCCTTGACGCGCGCGCTCGACGCCTCAAACCCAGCCGGGTCTGACCAGGCGCAGCTGCACTACGACGAGGCCGGCTTTCGACTGGCCCTGAACGAGGACGCCATGGCCACCGACAAACTCGCCGAAGGCATTCGCGCTTTCTGCGCCGATGCCGCCCGGCTTGACCAACTCTTGCTCGTGTAGAAAGGCCTTGTTGATTGAGCTGAAATGGTTTGTGCGACGCCAACGCCCCACCACGGTCGGCATTGGAATAAGCAAATGCGAGTGGCCCCGACGATCATTCTCGCCGGCGAGCAGAAAAACGATCTGACCCGACTCTCGCGTCCGGAATCGAAGGCATCCAAGGCGACCTGCCCGGTCGGGCGCCGCCGGTGGCAGTGGGATGCGCCTGGTGCATCGATGCCAGGCGCGACTGCAGCGCACTCGGCGATCAATGCATGCCCGGGAGGCAGCCATGATAATATAAGTCATGGCTGATCAAAAAATTGTCGATGACACGCACCACGTGACACAAAAGCGTGGAAATGGTCAGCTTAGGCGTGAAATTTGGGTTGATGCGCAGGGTCAGGTGACTCGGTACAACCTTGCTTACATCAACCATGCACTGCATGCTGGCGACAACGGGCGCGTGGTGGGTTATGACAACCAACATGGGTATCACCACCGGCACTATTTGGGCGTTGTGGCGGCGGTTGAATTCACGAGTTTTGAAGATACAGAAGATCAGTTCCAGACCGATTGGACTGCACTCAGGAGAGCCGTATGAAAAATGTCACCCTTAAAGCAGGTAATGAACAAGAGTTCTTTCGCAGAGGGAAGGTCTTGGCACGATTGGCTGACGCTGGTCAACCGATACCAGAGGAGCGCACTGTCAGCTTTGAAGATCCGGCCGATCTCCTGCGCCTGCTGACTGCCAGTCGACTTGACGTGTTCCGTAGTGTCAAGGGCGAACCGGGTTCGATCACAGACATCGCTGGGCGACTGCATCGCGACCGCAGCGCTGTCAAACGTGATGTAGACCAGTTGGCACAAGTCGGTCTTGTGACGATTGAGATCAAGACGCTTCCGGGTCATGGTCACATGAAAGAGATTCGCGCTGCTGCAGGCATTTTCCGCCTCGAAGCGTTGGTCATGTGAACAGCTTGGACGCTCACGGTCAGTAGCAGCAGATCGTCGAGCTGTGTCAATGAAATCTCCAGTAGTGAGAATTTGGTTCGCCCAGCGGCAGGTATTGGGCACCGCTTCGAACGACTGGATCTGGAGCCCTGACGCGTGGCCACCATGACGCAAGGGTACAAGCGCAACGGCAGCACTAGGTCGTCCGCCATTGACGAGTACGTCGCGCATCACAACATCCAGC
>CAMATS010000068.1 GCA_945861195.1 Rhodoferax sp. OV413 | reverse complement strand
GCCCAGCTGGCCGGGCTGCTGGAGCAGGTGTTTGTGGTGGACCAATACGCGGCGCAGGTGGCGACCCGGCCCGGCAGCAAGAATATGGTTGACTTCGCCATCAAGCTTCCTGGCAAATCAGAGCAGGGCCAACCCCTGTGGCTGCCAATAGATGCCAAGTTCCCGAATGAAGACTATGAACGGCTCCTGGATGCCCAGGGCCGCGCTGACGCGCTGGGGGTCGAGGTGGCGGGTAGGGCGCTGGAGTCGCGCATCAGGCTGGAAGCGCGCTCCATTGCCGATAAATATATAGAGCCACCCCACACCACCGATTTTGCGATTCTGTTTTTGCCAACCGAGGGCCTGTACGCCGAGGTGCTGCGCCGCCCCGGCCTGATGGAAAGCCTGCAGCGCGACCACCGCATCACCTTGGCCGGCCCCACCACGTTGCTGGCCATGCTCAGCTCGCTGCAGATGGGTTTCCGCACATTGGCGCTGGAGAAACGCTCCAGCGAGGTATGGCAGGTGCTGGGGGCGGTCAAGACCGAATTTGGCAAGTTTGGCGATGTACTGGCCAAGGTCAAGTCCCAAACCGAAACGGTGCTTAAAACCATCGATGGTGCCGAAACCCGAAGCCGGGCCATGGGACGAGCCTTGAAGAAAGTTGAGGCTTTGCCTGACTTGCAGGCGCAGGTTTTGATACCGGCCGACCAGGACTTTGATCAGGAGCCCGATGCGGCCTGAGCTCTTGGCCCGCCTGGTGGCTGGCCATGTCTGTTTGCATGCCTGCATGGCCGGCCTCCGAATGGCAGCGCCCTTGCTGGCTTTGCGCCAGGGCTTCAGCCCGCTGGCGGTCGGTATTTTGCTGGCGCTTTTTTCCTTGACCCAGGTGTTTCTGGCGTTGCCTGCCGGTCGGTTTGCTGATCGCCACGGGCTCAGACGCCCGGTTGGCTGGGCGGTTGTGGTCTCGGTTATTGGCGTTGGGCTGGTGGTGGTGTTCCCGGTTTTTCCATTGCTCTGTCTGAGTGCACTCCTGACGGGTGGCGCCACTGGCGCAGCCTCGATTGCTTTACAGCGCCATGTTGGGCGCGCTGCCGAGGGGGCGACCGAACTCAAAAAAGTGTTCAGTTGGCTCTCCATCGGGCCGGCGGCATCAAATTTCGTGGGCCCGTTTAGCGCCGGCTTATTGATTGACTATGCCGGCACGGCGCCAGGCGATACCCAGGGCTACCAGGCAGCTTTTTTGTTGCTGGCGCTGTTGCCCCTGGGGTCCTGGCTACTGGTGCACTCTGTTGGTCAAAACCCGGCGTCCGGCGCGCCACGACTGGCACAAGCCGGCAGGGCCTGGGACTTGATGAAAGAAGTCCCCATGCGCCGTTTGATACTGGTCAACTGGTGCCTCTCGTCTTGCTGGGACGTCCACACCTTTGTGGTGCCAGTGATCGGGCATGAGCGCGGCTTCAGCGCCTCGGTGATCGGGACCATTTTGGGCTCATTTGCCGTTGCCGCAGCGCTGGTCCGCCTGGTCATGCCGGTATTTGCAGCCCGCTTGCGCGAGCATGTGGTGGTTTCTGGCGCAATGCTTGTCACTGCCCTGGTGTTTGCTGTCTATCCGGCCATGCACACGCCCCTGGGTATGGGGGTCTGCTCGGTGGTGCTCGGCCTGGCTCTGGGTTCAGTGCAGCCCATGATCATGAGCACGCTGCACCAAATCACCCCTGAGCACCGGCAGGGCGAAGCTTTGGGCCTGCGCTTGATGGCGATCAATGCGTCCAGCGTGCTGATGCCCCTGCTTTTTGGCACGGTGGGCGCCGTGGTCGGCGTGTCTGTGGTTTTTTGGTCGGTGGGCCTGGCCGTGGGTGCAGGGGCCAGGCCGGCTTGGCTGCTGCGACCGGCTGCCCACACGAAGCCCCCTGCGCTTGCCGAGCGTCGCAGTACCGGAGATTGAAGCCTACACCCGTTTGCGGTACTCGCCGGTGCGCGTATCTATCTCTACCTTGTCTCCCTGGGCCACAAAGATCGGCACCCCGATTTCGAAACCGGTGGAGATTTTTGCTGGCTTGAGCACCTTGCCCGAGGTGTCGCCCTTGACCGCCGGCTCGGTCCAGGTGATCTCGCGTACCACACTGGTTGGCATTTCCACGGAAATCGCCTTGCCGTCATAAAACACCACCTCAAGCGACATGCCGTCTTCCAGATAGCTCAGCGAATCACCCATGTTTTCTGCTTCAACCTCGTACTGGTTGTACTCGGTGTCCATGCAAACATACATGGGTTCGGCAAAGTAGGAATAAGTGCACTCTTTTTTGTCCAGCACGATTTGGTCCATTTTGTCGTCGGCCTTGAACACCACTTCGGTGCCAAAGTTGTTCAGCAGGCTCTTGAGTTTCATGCGCACGGTGGCCGAGTTACGCCCGCCTCGGCTGTATTCGGTCTTCAGAACCACCATCGGGTCTTTGCCATGCATGATGACGTTGCCAGCGCGAATTTCTTGAGCAATTTTCATAAGAGAGAGTTGAGTGTGAATAGGCCGCTGTTTGACGGCAGGTGCGGCAGCAGGCGAACACTGGGCCGCCTCGGTTCCGCAAAGCCCTTGAGTTTAATGGCTTTTTGACACAAACCGCAGCAGTTGGCTGGTCAAGTCATCGAGTTCGAGCAGGGTCTTGCGCGCCGCTAAAACGCTGGCTTGCCAATCGGCCAAAGCCAACATGGGCAGTGCTGCACGCCGCGCGCTGCTTGCGCTGTTCCAGACGTTATGGAATTTTCGGAGCGAGGCTGGCGCCTCGATCTGATCTAAAAAAGCCTGTAATTTGACTTCGTGAGCTCCGTCGCTTTGTGGGTAAATTTCCCAGACCAGCGGTTTGCCCGCCCAAATGGCCCGTACCAGCGAGTCCTCGCCCCTGACAAAATTCAGATCGCAGGCCCATAAAAGATGGTCGTAATCGGTTTGACTCAAAGCCGGAAGATAAGCAAACCCTAGCCTGCCAGCCCGGTTCCAGTCCGGCTGAGCCCTGTTTTTGTCGGCCACAGCGCCTGCCACAGCAGCGCTGGCGCGCCCGAAGGTCACGAGCATTCGGGTTTTTACTGTGCCCTGGGCCAAGCGGCTTAGCAGGTCGCCCAGGGCCGCCGGTTCGTAGCAGAACATCGACAGCAATTGCTCGCCCGGCGCCCGCAGGCCCAGTTGGCGTAGCCAGGGTTCCCGCTCAAATGCTCGCTGGCGCTCGGCCAGATCAGTCTCGCGCAGCAGGCCGCCACTGGCCGCGGTGAACCCGGGGTAATAGAAATATTTGATCAGGCCACGCCCCGGACCGCTCATCACTGGTGAGGGCAGGCCGTGGTTGCGCGCCACAAAGCCTTCTGCGCTCAGGTACTCTAGGTTGAGCCAGACTGGTGGCACGGCCCCGGCGCGGTTGACCCGGTGTTGAATGTATTCAGGCGCAATCTCGCAGCCAAATGCCTCGATCAGGATGTCAGCCGGGGGCAGGGCGGTTGGCAGCATGGACTGCGACCATGAAAACTGCTGTACGCCGGGTACTGGCTGTGGTGCCATCCATTGCAATGGGCTGGCATCATCCACCCACAGCCGCACCAGTTCGCCGCGCCGCGCCAAGTCTGCCGCCAGTCGCCAGCAGACCCCGATATCGCCGTAGTTGTCGATCACCCGGCAAAAAATGTCCCAGAGTTGCGCTTTTTTCACCCTCGGGATTGTCCACAATAGCCACCTATGACGGCCGCCCCCGAGTCCACCCCTCACGAGCCAGAAGCAGCCCAGGCCGCCCTGCTGCTGCGCGAAGAGCTGCTGCGCCAAGTGGCAAGCCTGCCCACTTTGCCGGGGGTGTACCGCTACTTTGACAGCCAGGACGGGGTGTTGTATGTCGGCAAGGCGATCAATTTGCGCAAACGGGTTGCCAATTATTTTCAAAAAAACCATGGCGCCACCCGCATCGGGCATATGGTGAGCAAGATTGCCCGCATGCAGACCACGGTGGTGCGCTCCGAGGCTGAGGCCCTGCTGCTTGAAAACAACCTGATCAAGACCCTCAACCCGCGCTACAACATTTTGTTCCGCGATGACAAGAGCTACCCTTATCTCAAGCTGTCTGGCCTGGGCACATCGGCTGGCGCTGCAGGCCAGTTTCCCCGGGTGTCCTATTACCGTGGTGCGGTAGAAAAAAAGCACCATTATTTCGGTCCCTACCCCAGCGCCTGGGCGGTCAAAGAAGCGATTTTGCTGATGCAAAAAGTATTCCGGTTGCGCACCTGCGAAGACGCGGTCTTCAACAACCGCTCCCGGCCCTGTCTGCTGTATGAGATCAAACGGTGCTCGGCACCCTGCGTGGGCCATATCGCCCCGGCGGCCTATGCGCAGGACCGGGCCAATGCCGAGCGTTTTTTGCGTGGCGACGCCCAACAGGTGATGCAGGGGCTCGAGGTCAGCATGCTTGCGCACGCCGAGCGGCTTGAGTTCGAGCAGGCAGCAGAGTTGCGCAACCAAGTCGCGGCGCTGTCCAATGTCTTGCACCAGCAATCGGTGGACAACGTGTCTGACCGAGATGTCGATATCCTGGCGGTCAAGGTCAGTGGTGGGCGTGCCTGCGTCAACCTGGCGATGGTGCGTGGTGGCCGGCATTTGGGCGACAGGCCTTATTTTCCTGTGCATGTCGATGACGCGGTGTCATTGAGCCTGCCCGATGAGCAGGAGGGTGTTGAAGGGCAGGGCGATGGCGTGGTGAGCCCTGAATGCAAAATTCTGGAGGCCTTTGTGGCGCAGCACTACCTCAGCCAGCCGATACCCGCCTCGCTGATCGTCAGTGACCCGATTGGCAAACCATTGCTGCGAGCCCTGTCAAGCCAGGCTGGTTTCAGGGTATCGGCGGTACACCAACCGCGCGAACAGCGGCGTGCCTGGTTGGACATGGCCCAAACCAATGTCGGTTTGCAACTCGCCCGCCTGCTGGCCGAGGAGGGCTCGCAACAGGCCCGCAGCCGGGCCCTGGCCGATGCGCTTGATTTGGGGCTGGACAATCTTGATGAGCTGCGCATTGAATGTTTTGATATTTCGCACACCGCTGGCGAAGCCACCCAGGCGTCTTGCGTGGTCTTCCAGCAGCACAAAATGCAAAGCGCCCAGTACCGGCGCTACCGCATCGAGGGCATCACCCCGGGCGACGACTATGCTGCCATGCGCCAAGTGCTGCTGCGACGCTACAGCGCAATCGCTCAGGCCTTGCAAGAGGCGCAAAAAACCGGGGCTGGCCCGCCGGGGACCGCCCGCCTGCCCGATTTGGTGCTGGTTGACGGCGGCAAAGGCCAGGTAACCATGGCGCGCGAGGTATTTGAACAACTCGGGCTAGACCTTGGGCTGATCATCGGCGTGGAAAAAGGCCAGGGGCGCAAGGTCGGTCTGGAAGAGCTGGTGTTTGCCGACGGCCGCGAAAAAGTTTATTTAGGCAAAGACTCGGCCGCGCTGATGCTGGTGGCGCAGATCCGCGACGAAGCGCACCGCTTTGCCATCACCGGTATGCGAGCCCAGCGTGCCAAGGTGCGCTTGGATGGCGGCAAACTCGAAGACATACCCGGGGTCGGCCCGCGCCGGCGCGCCAGCCTGTTGCAGCGCTTTGGTGGCGTGCGCGGTGTGGCGCAGGCCAGTGCCGACGACATTGCCACAGTTGAGGGCATTTCCCGCGAGCTGGCCGAGGCCATTTACCGCGCCCTGCATTGACAGCCCCCGCCCGCTGCCGCTGAGACGGCATGCCACAATCAGACCATGTTTTTAACCATTCCGACCCTCATGACATGGGCGCGTATCGTGGCCATTCCCTTGGTTGTCGCGGTGTTTTATTTGCCTATTCTGCCGGCCAGCCAGAACCTGTTGGCCACAGTGCTGTTTGTGGTCTTCGCTGCCACCGACTGGCTCGATGGCTACCTGGCGCGCAAGCTCAACCAGGTCTCGGCTTTCGGCGCTTTTCTGGACCCGGTGGCTGATAAATTTCTGATTTGCGCCTGCGTGTTGGTGCTGGTCGATTTGCGCCGGGCCGACGTGTTTGTGGCACTCATCATCATCGGGCGCGAGATCGCGATTTCAGCGCTGCGCGAGTGGATGGCCCAAATCGGAGCCTCCCGCAGTGTGGCAGTGCACCGGGCCGGCAAGCTCAAAACACTGCTGCAAATGGTGGCAATTCCTTTTTTGCTATTTGACGGGGTGCTGTTTGGCATGGTCGACACCCGGCTGTGGGGCACCTGGCTGATCTGGATTGCTGCCTTCATGACAGTCTGGTCAATGGCCTACTACCTGAAAAAAGCGCTGCCAGAAATTCGGGCGCGGGTCCGTTGAGTCGGCCCCCTGCAATCAGCCTGATTCAGGCCATGCCGGTGGTTTTTGTCTTGATTTGGAGCACCGGCTTCATTGTGGCGCGCTATGGCATGCCCCACGCGCCGCCGATGAGCTTTTTGGCCCTGCGCTATGCCCTGTCGATCCTGTGTTTTTTGCCCTGGATCCTGCTGGCAGGCGTGGCCTGGCCTGGGCGTAAAAGCCAGTGGATGCATTTGTCTGTCAGCGGGATTTTGATGCACGCTTGCTACCTCGGCGGCGTCTGGGCCGCGGTCAAGGCCGGCATGGGTGCTGGTCTGTCGGCGCTCATCATCGGGCTGCAACCGGTGCTTACCGCCATCTGCCTGTCGGCTAGCGGTGGCGCTGTTGCGGCGCGGCAATGGCTGGGCCTGTGCCTTGGTTTCGCTGGCCTGTTGCTGGTTGTGTCGACCAAATTTGGCCCAGGGGGTGAGGCCAATTGGCTCAACACCGGCTTGGCGGTTGGCGCACTGCTGAGCATCACGGCGGGCACCCTCTACCAAAAAAAATTCATCCAGCCCTGCGATGTCAGAAGCGCTAACCTGGTTCAACTGGCTGCCGCTCTGGTGGTCACCTTGCCGCTGGCGCTGCTGGAGCCCGCGGCGATTGCCTGGGAGTCCGAACTGTTGTGGGCCATGGCCTGGTCAGTGCTGGCCCTAACCTTGGGTGGTAGCTCTTTGCTCTACCTGCTCATTGAGCGTGGTGCCGCGACCTCGGTGGCAAGCCTGATGTACCTGGTGCCGCCCAGCACGGCGCTCTTGGCCTGGTTGTTGTTTAATGAACCCATTACAGTCATCACTTTGGCCGGAACGGGCTTGAGCGTCTTGGGCGTAGCCTTGGTGGTGCATCAAGCAAAGACCCAAACTGCGGCTTCTCAGACCAACAAGGAGACTCAATGAGCGCAAAAAGAATCGCCGTGATTGCTGGCGACGGCATCGGCAAAGAGGTGATGCCCGAGGGCTTGCGGGTGCTGGATGCCGCCGCTAGAAAATTTGGCATTGGCCTGCACTTTGACCACTTTGATTTTTCCAGCTGGGATTACTGCGAACGCCATGGAAAAATGCTGCCAGACAACTGGAAAGATCAGATCGGCAGCCATGACGCGATCTATTTTGGCGCAGTCGGCTGGCCAGAAAAAATCCCTGATCATGTCTCCCTGTGGGGCTCTTTGCTTTTGTTCAGGCGTGAATTTGATCAGTACGTCAATTTGCGACCGGCAAGGCTGATGCCGGGCATCATTGCCCCAGTGGTTCGGCGTGATGGCAGTGCCCGTGCGCCTGGCGAGATCGACATGTACATCGTGCGTGAGAACACCGAGGGCGAATACTCCAGCATTGGCGGGCGCATGTACTCTGGCACCGAGCGCGAGATCGTCATGCAAGAGACCGTGATGTCCCGTGTGGGCGTCGACCGGGTCTTGAAGTTTGCCTTCGAGCTGGCTCAATCCCGTCCGAAAAAGCACCTCACCAGCGCCACCAAATCAAACGGCATCGCCATCACCATGCCTTATTGGGACGAGCGGGTGGTGGAGATGGCCAAGCGCTACCCGGATATCAGGCTCGACAAATTTCATATCGACATCCTGACGGCTCATTTTGTACAGCGGCCTGATTTCTTTGATGTGGTGGTCGCCAGCAACCTATTTGGCGACATCCTCAGCGACCTGGGGCCGGCTTGCACCGGCACCATCGGCATTGCCCCCAGTGCCAACCTCAATCCCGAGCGGCTGTTCCCGTCGCTGTTCGAGCCTGTGCACGGCTCGGCGCCCGACATCGCTGGTCAGGGTATCGCCAACCCGATTGGCCAAATCTGGTGCGGCGCGATGATGCTTGATTTTTTAGGCTACCGGCCGGCCCATGACGCCATCCTGGCCGCCATCGAGACCGTTTTGCAGCCCGGTAGCGGCGCGCCCCGAACGGCCGATTTGGGTGGCAATGCGGGTACCTCAGACCTGGGTCGGGCGATTGCCGCAGCGCTTTGAACTGCATCAAATCAGCCAGCGGCGGCCCAATACGCACCTGATCCCGCTTAGAATCCGGCTCCCCAGACCTTGGCCCCCTGTGTTGTTTGCGGGAATTTTTTTTGCTGCTTGCAGCCGGGCTGTTGGATAGCGGTCCTTGTTGTTGCCAGTTAATTTTTGAGGTGCCGAGTGAACAAGGCAGAAATGATCGAACACATCGCCAAGCAGGCCGACATCAGCAAAGCGTCGGCGGCGAGAGCCCTGGAGGCTGTCCTCGGCGCGGTAACCCTGACACTCAAGGAAGGTGGCACCGTGTCTCTGGTGGGGTTTGGCAGCTTCTTGGTGGGCGATCGGGCGCCCCGTGTGGGCCGAAATCTCAGCACTGGCGCCGCGATTAAAATCGCTTCATCCAAGGTCCCCAAGTTTCGTCCGGGCAAGGCATTCAAAGATGCCTTGAACTGACAGCCGGTTAAGGTGGGGTGCTTAGCTCAGTTGGTAGAGCGGCGCCCTTACAAGGCGTAGGTCGGCGGTTCGAGCCCGTCAGCACCCACCACCCTGGCCAAGGCGAACA
>CAMATS010000067.1 GCA_945861195.1 Rhodoferax sp. OV413 | reverse complement strand
GGCCAGATCCTGAGCGAGCCGCTGCGCCTGCACCGCTTGCACCTTGGCAGGCAAACCCAGCGGGTGGCCGAGTTGCTGCACACGGTGGGCCTGGCGGCGGAACATGCCGGGCGCTACCCGCATGAATTTTCAGGTGGCCAGCGCCAGCGTATCGGCATTGCGCGGGCCTTGGCGGTGCAGCCGCAGCTGATTGTTTGTGACGAGGCTGTCTCCGCGCTCGACGTGTCGGTGCAGGCACAAGTTCTGAACCTCTTGCAAGACCTGCAGCAGCAGCTTGGCCTGGCCTATATTTTCATCGCCCACGACCTGGCGGTGGTCAAGCACATCGCCACCCAGATCGCGGTGATGTATCTCGGGCGGGTGGTTGAGCTCGCCGACACCCAGACCCTGTTTGCCGCGCCGCGCCACCCCTACACCCAGGCCCTGTTGTCGGCAATACCCCTGACCGAACCAAACCGCCAGCGCCAGCGCCTGCTGCTCGCTGGTGACCTGCCCAGCCCGGCCGACCCGCCCCCGGGCTGCCGGTTTCACACCCGCTGCGAGCATGCCCGACCGACCTGCTCCCAACAGTCGCCCACCCTCACCCAGCAGGACGGCCATGCGGTCGCCTGCCATTTTTGGCGCGACATCAAAGCGCCAATTCGCGCGCCAAACGCCGCCATCAACACCCGGCTGCAACGGCTTCAATCTGCATTTGTGACCTAACTTTAAAGGAGCTCGACATGATGAAAAAATCCCTGGCTGCGGCCCTGCTCGTAGCCGGCCTGGCCCACGCCCAGACCCTGCCCAATTTGCGCGTGGGCCTGGCCGAAGACCCCGATGTGCTCGACCCGACCCTGGCCCGCAGCTTTGTCGGCCGTCTGGTGTTCTCGGCCCTGTGCGACAAATTGGTCGATGTCGACGAAAAACTGGTCATCGTGCCGCAGCTGGCGCAAAGCTATGAGTGGTCGGCTGACAGCAAGGCCCTCACGCTGAAAATTCGCCCCGGCGTTACCTTTCATGATGGTGAAAAGCTCGACGCTGCTGCTGTCAAGTTCAACATCGAGCGCCACAAAACCATGCCCGGCTCCAACCGCCGTGGTGAGCTCGGACCGGTCACCAGCGTCGATGTGGTCGACCCGATGACCGTGCGCCTGAACCTGAGCGCACCCTTTACCCCCTTGCTGGCCATTCTGTCTGACCGCGCGGGCATGATGGTCTCGCCCAAGGCCGCGCAGGCCGCTGGCGACAAGTTCGGCCTCAAGCCGGTCTGCTCGGGCGCCTTCAAGTTTGTCGAGCGGGTGGCGCAAGACCGCATCACGCTGGAGCGTTACGACGGCTACTGGAACAAGGCGGCCATCAATTTCGCCAAGGTCACCTACACGCCGATTCCCGACGCCACCGTGCGCCTGGCCAACCTGAAATCGGGCCAGCTCGATTTCATCGAACGGGTCGCTTCTTCTGATATAGAAAAACTCGAAATCGAGAAGAAGTTCAAGGTGTCCCGCATCACCGAGATCGGTTACCAGGGCATCACCATCAACATTGGCAAGAGCGACAAAGCGCAGCAAAACCCGCTGGGGCGCGACCCGCGGGTGCGCGAAGCCTTTGAGCTGGCGCTGGACCGCCAAGGCCTGGCCCAGGTGGTGATGGACAACGAGGCCAAGATTGGCAACCAGTGGGTGGCCCCGACCAACCCCTATTACGCCAAGAACGTGCCTGTCCTTAAGCGCGATGTCGAGAAAGCACGGGCCCTGCTGAAGGCGGCTGGCATACCCAACCCGAGCTTCACGCTGGTTGCGCCCACCACCTCGGACGCCCAGCGCATCGCGCTGGTGATCCAGGCCATGACCCGCGATGCCGGCTTTGACGTGAAGATCCAATCAGCCGAATTTGCCACCTCGCTCAACATGGCCGACAAGGGCGACTTTGACGCCTATGTGCTGGCCTGGAGCGGCCGGCCCGACCCGGATGGCAACCTGTACAGCTTTCATGGCTGCAAGCAGCCGCTGAACTACGCCGGTTATTGCAGTGCCGACACCGACAAGCTGCTCGACCAGTCACGGGCCGAGCGCGACCCGGCCAAGCGCAAGAAGCTGTTCGAGCAGATCGCGGCGCAAATCACCAAAGAGCGGCCGGTGATCTACCTCTACCACCGCAACTGGCTGTGGGCCTACAACCCCAAGCTCAGCGGCGTGCGCGAGATCCCGGACGGCCTGCTGCGTATCAGCGGCCTGAAGCTGGCGCCCTGACCGCTCTCGCCCCATGTTCGAGTTCCTGCTCAAGCGAATCGCCAGCATCCTCCCCACGCTGGTCGTGGTGTCGATGCTGATCTTCGGGCTGCAACAGCTGCTGCCTGGCGATCCGGCCAAGATTTTGGCCGGCGAAGAGCAAGACCCGACCGTGGTGGCTTACCTGCGCGCCAAACTGCACTTGGACGAGCCGCTGCCGGTGCGCTACGGCTACTGGATCGGTGGCGTGCTGCAGGGGGACCTGGGCGAATCAGTCCGCACCCAGCAGCCGGTGCTCAGCCTGGTGCTGCAAAAACTACCGGTCACCTTGGAGCTGGCCCTGCTGGCCATGACCATCGCCCTGCTGATCGGCATCCCGGCCGGCATTGTGTCGGCCGTAGGGCGCGGCACGGCCTGGGACACGGCGGCCAATGTGCTGGCGCTGTGGGGCATTTCCACGCCCAATTTTTGGCTGGGCATCCTGATGATCATGCTGTTTTCGGTGCAACTGGGCTGGCTGCCGGCATCGGGCTATGTCAGCCCGTTTGAGGACCTGGGCGCCAACCTGGCCGCCATGATCATGCCGGCCTTTGTGCTGGGCAACGCGATTGCCGCGGTGCTGATGCGCCACACCCGCAGCGCCATGCTGCAGGTGATGTCAGCAGACTATGTGCGCACCGCCCGCGCCAAAGGGCTGAGTGAGCGGGTGGTGGTGCTCAAACACGCACTGCGCAATGCGCTGACCCCCATCATCACACTGGGCGCGCTGGAGCTGGGCACCCTGCTCTCAGGCGCGGTGCTGACCGAGCAGGTGTTCACCATCCCCGGCTTTGGCAAGCTTATCGTCGATGCCGTGTTCAACCGCGACTACGCGGTGGTGCAAGGCGTGGTGCTGGTCACCGCCACCACCTACATTGTGTTGAACCTGCTGGCCGACTTGGCCTATTTTGCGGCCAACCCGCGGCTGCGGAGTTGAGCTGGTGATCCGTGTGACAGCGAGTCCGAGCCAGTTGGCCTGGCGCCGCTTTGCGCGCCGGCGGGCGGCCCTGCTTGGCGTGGCCATCGTGCTCAGCTTTATTGTGCTGGCGCTGGGCGCATCATGGATTGCGCCGCTCGACCCGATCGCCACCAACTGGGGCGCCATCCGCAAGGCGCCCAGTGCGGCCTACTGGTTTGGCACCGACGAGATCGGGCGCGATGTGCTGTCGCGCGTGATCTGGGGCACCCGTGCCTCGCTGCTGGCCGGCGTGGTGTCGGTCTCGATCTCGCTGATGCTGGGCGTGCCGATCGGCCTGGCGGCCGGCTTCCTGGGTGGGGCGGTGGATACAGTAATCTCGCGCATCACCGATGCCTTTTTGGCCTGCCCCTTTTTGATTCTGGCGATCGCGCTGGCAGCCTTTCTGGGGCCCAGCCTGAGCAACGCCATGATCGCCATTGGCGTGTCGGCCACCCCCATCTTTGTACGCCTGACGCGCGCCCAGGTCATCAACGTGAAGGTCGAAGACTACATCGAAGCAGCGCGGGCCGTGGGCAACCCGCCGTGGCGCATCGCGCTGCGCCATGTGCTGCCCAATATCACCGCGCCGCTGATCGTGCAGGCCACACTGGCAATTGCCGCCGCGGTGATTGCCGAGGCCAGTCTGTCCTTTCTGGGCCTGGGCCAGCAGCCACCGGCACCCAGCTGGGGCAGCATGCTCAACACCGCCAAAAACTATGTCGACAACGCCCCCTGGATGGCCATCTGGCCGGGGCTGTCGATCTTTCTGCTGGTGCTGGCCTTCAACCTGGTGGGCGACGGCCTGCGCGACGCGCTGGACCCGCGCCAACGGTGACGGGCGGTTTTTGCCTTATTTATCGCCTTATTTATCCTTGCAAATCAGGGATTAATGTTCCATAATTGCAAGGATGTTTTCTCGTCATATCCACGCCCAGCTGCTTGACTCGATCGAGGCTGCACCGGCTGTGGCCTTGCTCGGCCCGCGTCAGGTGGGCAAAACCACGCTGGCCTTGGAGGTGGCCAAGACCAGGCCCAGCGTCTACCTGGATTTGCAGTCTGAGCGCGACAGGGCCAAGCTTGACCAAGCCGAGTTATATCTGCAAGACCACCTTGGCCAGCTTGTCATTCTGGATGAGGTTCACCGCGCGCCGGGGCTATTTCCAGTGCTGCGCGGGCTGATTGACCAGGCTCGCCGTGAAGGCAAGCGCAGTGGGCAATACCTGCTGCTGGGGTCGGCATCGCTGGATTTGCTCAAACAGTCGGGGGAGACCCTGGCAGGGCGCATCACCTTTTTGGAGCTGGGCCCCCTGAGCATCCTGGAAGTGGGCGCCCCTTCGGCGGACGATTTATGGGTGCGGGGTGGCTTCCCCGACAGCCTGCAAGCCCCGAGTGCGGCGCGCAGCCTGAAATGGCGGCAAGACTTCATCCGCACCTACCTGGAGCGCGATGTGCCGCTGTTTGGGCCGCGCATTGCCACGCAGTCACTGCGGCTGCTGTGGACCATGCTCGCACACCAACAGGGCGGTATGGTGAACACGACCCAACTGGCGCGCAACCTGGGCGTCGATGTCAAAACTGTCAACAGCTACATCCATTTGTTGACCGATTTGCTTTTACTGCGCCGCCTGCCACCTTGGCACGCCAATGCCGGCAAGCGCCTGGTGAAGACCCCAAAACTCTACGTGCGCGACAGCGGGTTGGTGCATGCCTTGCTCGATCTGGCGACCAAGGAGTCGGTGTTATCGCACCCCGTGATTGGCGCGAGTTGGGAGGGGTTTTGTCTGGAAAACATCCTGGCCTGCGCACCCGCCCAGGTACAGGGCTATTTCTACCGGTCCAGTGGCGGCGCCGAAGTGGATCTGCTCTTGCAGTGGCCTGGCGGCGACCTTTGGGCCATCGAAATCAAACGCAGTCTGAGCCCAAAAGTAGAACGTGGTTTTCATGCGGCCTGTACAGACCTGAACCCAACCCGAAAAATGGTGGTCTACCCTGGCAACGAGCACTATCCACTCGGCCATGATGTGCAGGCCATGCCCTTGATGCAACTGTGCGAGCAGCTGGTCGCGCAATCCAGTGCCAGGCAGTAGCCGCGGCTTTGCGCAAGACGCTGTGGCCGTGCTGGACCAGCTGGGGGTTGAGCGGGCCCATGCCTATGGCGTTTCCATGGGCGGCCGGGTGGCGCAATGGCTTGGCATTGACCACCCGCAGCGCCTGGGTGCTCTGGTACTGGGCGCCACCACACCCGGCAATGCACACGGTGAGGCGCGCGACCCGGCCATCACCCAAGCCATGCAGCGCGGTGACTGGGCCAGCCTGCGCCACACCCTGGTGTCGCCCGAGTGGAGCCGCGCCAACCCCGACTTCGAGCAACGTATGGCCGCCATGGACGCCTCGCCGGGGCCGGCCTTCGCGCGCCGGCTGTATTACCAGGCCAGCGAAGGCCATGACAGCTGGCAATCGCTGCCCAGCATCACTGCACCAACCCTGGTCATCCACGGCAGCCAAGATGAGATCAACCCCAGAGCAAACGGGAGGCTGCTGTCGGACCGGATTCCAGGGGCCCAACTGCAGCTGATCGATGGTGCACGGCACAGCTATTTTGAGGAATACCGCACGGTGGCGAGCCAGCTGGTGCTCGACTTTCTACGGCGCCATCCGCTGCAAGCTTGACCAAGCCAGGGGACTAATGATTCACAAGAAAGAGATGGGGTGGCACTTCGGAGGCTGCGGCAACACCACCGTGTTCAACCAGAAACCTCGCCCAACTTCCCACTCGCAGCGACCAGCTTGGCGTCGTCTTCAGCCCACCCTTCAATCGCTGGGTAATAGCGCGTCGAGCGCCCGGCTCCGTATTTTTTGAGCAGCCCAAGCCGCTCCAGTTCGATGAGGTCCCGCGCCGCCGTGGGCGTTGAGGTTTGCGAAATTTGCTCGTGCTTGCGCGTCGTCATCCCGCCGTCAAAGCCCTTGGGGCCAGCATCCAGAAGCTTCTTCATGGTTTTATGCTGCCGCTCATTGAGGGGGACGGTGGACATCAAAGCCTGAAATCGAATCCTTTGAATGGCGGAATCAATGGTGAGGCTGGCAAATTCGCTGGCCAAGGACATTTGTTCAAGCATCCACTCGACCCATGCTGTTACATCCATACTTTTTGAGCGCTGCGCCCGCTCCAGCTCGCTGTAATACCGATCTTTACAGGACTCGATTTGCCGGGATAGCGTCACGATCCGCCCAGACTGACCCATGTCTTGGCCCAGTGCAAGTTGCAGGATTGCACGGCCGATACGGCCGTTGCCATCGTCAAATGGATGGAGCGTCTCGAACCACAGGTGAGAAACAGCAGCCCGCACCAGACCGTCCATCGGCCGCGACCCGGTGCTTGGATGGGTCTGGTTGAACCAAGTCAAAAAAGCGTTCACTTCATCGGCCAGGCTTTGAGCAGGCGGAGCGACGTAATGCACTTTTAGGCGACCAACGGCACCACTGACGATCTCCATGGGGACTGAGCGCAAAGCACCGACATCAATGCGCTGCATCCCAGAAAAACCTGTGGGAAAAAGGGCGCCGTGCCAACTGCACAGCCGCTCCAGCGTCAGCGCGGAGTCGGTCTTGAGGGTCGCATCCTGCAACACATCAATCAGCCCCTCGATGTTGCGTTTGCCTTCGGCAATTGGGGCCCCAGACGTGTCGAGTCCCAGGCGCCGGGCAATCGAGGAGCGGACACTTTCAGGGTCAAGCTTCTCGCCTTCGATCGCTGAAGTGGTCAGCGCCTCTTGCGTCAGCGAGTCACGCATGTGGGGCTGCAAGCCTTCCAAGCCAATCATCTCGGCTTTTCCGAGAAGGAGCCCTTGGGATTTCCTGGCCGCAGCTAAGCGGCCTTGCACTCGCTGCGCGTCAAACACCAGTGATGGCCACTCCGGTAGCTGCCAAATCCAGCGGTGATATGAATCCATGAGTTAATCATATCAAAATATGATTTGAAAACGCCATCGAATCGCATCAGTTCCTTGAGGCCGCCAACAGTTCTCACCTGCGCAAGAGGGCTCTATTGGGTCAACCGCGTCAATCTGCGTGTGGACTTACATTGGCCACATTGGCTGGGTGCTCAAGCTGCTTTAGCATAGGCGCTATGAACGATCTTTCGATGAACGCCCTCTTGCTCAACGCCGATTTGTCTCAGCGCTGTGTCGTCAATGGCAACACCTTGCCCTGGCAGCCATCTCCATCACCCCTGGTCCACCGCAGGCTTTTGGAGCGAAATGGTGGTGAGGTGGCACGCGCGACCTCTATCGTTCGATACGCTGCAGGTGCGAAGTTCGATTTGCATGAGCACGGGCTTGGGGAAGAGATTTTTGTGCTCAGTGGAAATCTGGGCGACGAGTTTGGAGACTACGGGCCCGGCACCTACCTGAAAAACCCCCCGGGCTCCAGCCATGCACCTTTTTCTGAAGACGGGTGTACCTTGTTTGTGAAGCTTCGGCATATCGCACCCGATGACAGCGAGAGGGTTGTGGTCCGCACCCATCAATCGAACTGGTTCCGCGGCATGGTCGATGGACTGATGGTCATGCCCCTGTCTGAATTCGGGACCATACACACAGCCATGGTGCGGTGGGCACCAGGAACTTATTTCAATCCTCACCGCCATTTTGGTGGAGAGGAGATCTATGTGGTCGAAGGCGTATTCTCGGATGAGCATGGAAGCTACCCTCAGGGCAGCTGGATTCGCAGTCCCCACCTGAGCCAGCATCAGCCGTTCAGTGTCGAGGGGTGTTTAATTCTCGTCAAAACAGGTCACTTGCTGGATTGACGATCTGCCCTCAGCGGGCCACGCGCAAACAGCTGACAGCCCAAGCCTGCCCCGAGAGGCTCGCAGCGCAAATACAAAGTGGTGCGGGCCCAGCACTCTGGCGCCTTGCATCACGCGCCGCTGGTCGTGTTCCTGGAGGTGGTGTAAATCCACAGCCCGAATAGGCTCTTCAAGTCTTGGCGCCCAAGTGACCTCGGGCTGCCCAATCAGGTGAAACCTGGCATCCCGAGCATCCGCGCCGCTTTGCCCAAGCGGGTGTCGAAGCAGGCAAATTGAATTTCCTCCCCCGCCATGTCCTGCAAAGTCCGCGCGGCCGCGAGTTGCACGCTGTCGTAAGCGCGCAGGGCAAAAGTGTCGGCATACTCACCGGCCAGTTCTACGAGCGCTTGAGTTACCTCAACGACGACATAGCTCGGCCAGTCAGTTCTCAGGCGCTTTCGGACTACTTCGATCGCATCGGCGTCGTTTGGAAATTCGCGGGCGCGACGCGCCACGGCAGCCATCATCTCTGCCCATGCAATCCGACAGACCGCAATGGCGCTGGCCGCGCCAGCCAGAGTCTGCATTTCGCGGCTCGAATCCTCGAGGATGTACAGCTTTACCAGTGCAGAGGTGTCGCAGAACAGGATCACCGACGGTCCTCCAGCACCATTTGACTGACCGATGCTCCGCGTGATGTCAGCTGCACCGGCAACTCGTGCCGAGGCCTGCCACCACTCCAGGACACGGCGCCGCAGGCGATAAGCCTGCGCAGTCCGGCCTCGGCTTGCTCAGGAATACCGATGATGCGGGCGATAGGCTTGTTGTGCGAGGTCACCTCGATGATCTCGCCACGCTGGGCGCGCGAAAGCACCCGCGAGAGGCTGGCCTTGAGTTCGCGAACAGCAACAGACATGATGGGCCTCCAGAAATTGTGAC